>NZ_CP156891.1:2082500-2382500 GCF_019249795.2 Segatella copri | reverse complement strand
GGTACAGCCCAGATTTCAAAAGGTGCCGGTGGATATAAGAGTGGCGGAACCAGCTATCTCATCAGTTTCGCAGGCTACTTCCCTGCCGATGCGCCACGCTACAGCTGTATCGTCTGCATACAGAAATCCGGTTTGCCTGCTTCGGGCGGTACGATGTGCGGTAAGGTCTTCCATCAGATT
Organism: Segatella copri; assembly: GCF_019249795.2. Taxonomy (NCBI): domain Bacteria; kingdom Pseudomonadati; phylum Bacteroidota; class Bacteroidia; order Bacteroidales; family Prevotellaceae; genus Segatella; species Segatella copri. The sequence goes on along the minus strand of NZ_CP156891.1, from coordinate 2,382,320 downwards.
TCAGAAGGCATCATGGCGCAGAGTCTGAAAGTTGACGTAAAGGACGCCCGCGACTCAGCATCCGTCTTCGTTCCTGACGTAAAGGCAGGCAATATCCTTGCTGCCAACTATGTGCTCAGCCACCTCGGCATCAAGACCAATGCCAACTGGAGTGGCAGCTATGCCGACGGCAACCCTATCTGGGGCAAGGCAGAGCGCGTGGGTAACCACAGCATCAAGCTCATCAGGGAGAAGCAATACGGCAAGACGATCGTACCCGACATTACCGGAATGGGAGCCCGAGACGCAATCTACAATATGGAGAGCCGGGGCATCAAGACCCAGATTATAGGTAGAGGAAAGGTAGTAAAGCAGAGTCTGGTGCCGGGAACGGTCATCAAGAAAGGTGCCGTATGCAGCATTGTGCTCGAATAAAACTCAGAAACAGTTATCTGAAACCCTATATATAATAAGGTGCAGATAAAGAAATATATAGAATATAAAACAGAAACAGGATATGAAGTTACAAGAATTACTCAAAAACATCGAGCCGGTTCAGATAATCGGCGATGCTGATGTAGAGGTTACGGGAGTAAACATCGACTCTCGCAAGATTAAGGAAGGTCATCTCTTCGTTGCCATGAAGGGAACGCAGGTTGACGGTCACAAGTTTATTCCAAAGGCATTGGAACTGGGCGCAAAGTCGGTTTTGTGCGAAGACATGCCTGAAGAGAAAGTTGAGGGCGTAACTTACATTCAGGTCGCTTCGACCGAGGATGCTGTCGGCAAGGTAGCAACCCTCTTCTACGGCGACCCTTCAAGAAAGCTCAAACTGGTAGGCGTAACAGGTACCAATGGTAAGACCACCATTGCCACCTTATTATATAATATGTTCCGCAAGTTCGGCCATAAGTGTGGTTTGCTCTCTACCGTCTGCAACTACATTGAGGACGAGGCTATCCCTGCCGACCATACCACCCCAGACCCTATCGAACTGAACATGCTCCTGGGCAAGATGGTAGAGGCTGGCTGCGAGTATGCCTTCATGGAGTGCTCTTCTCACGCCATCGCACAGAAGCGTATCGGAGGTCTGCAGTTTGCCGGAGGCTTGTTCACCAACCTGACCCGCGACCACCTCGATTACCACAAGACATTCGAGAACTACCGTAACGCCAAGAAGGCTTTCTTCGACGGACTGCCTAAGACAGCCTTTGCCATTACCAATGCCGACGACAAGAACGGCATGATCATGGTACAGAACACCAAGGCTACCGTGAAAAACTACTCTACCCGCAGCATGGCAGACTTCAGAGCCAGGATTCTGGAGTGTCACTTCGGCGGCATGTATCTGGAGATTGACGGCAGAGAAGTGGGCGTACAGTTCATCGGTAAGTTCAACGTGAGCAACCTGCTCGCCGTATATGGTGCAGCCATTATGCTCGGCAAGAAGCCAGAGGATGTACTCGTAGTGATGAGTACCCTTCACAGCGTAAGCGGAAGACTGGAACCAATCCAGTCACCAGAAGGTTATACCGCCATTGTTGACTATGCCCATACACCAGATGCACTGGAGAACGTATTGAACGCCATCCACGAAGTGCTCGAAGGCAAGGGCGGAGAAGTCATCACCGTTTGCGGTGCCGGTGGCAACCGTGACAAGGGCAAGCGCCCATTGATGGCACAGGAGGCTGTAAAGCAGAGCGATAAGGTAATCATCACCAGCGACAACCCACGTTTCGAAGAGCCACAGGACATCATCAACGACATGCTTGCCGGACTCAATGCCCAGCAAATGAAGAAGGTAATCAGCATCGTAGACCGCAAGGAAGCCATCCGCACAGCCTGCATGCTGGCAAAGAAGGGCGACGTGATTCTCGTAGCCGGTAAGGGACACGAAGATTACCAGGAGATCAAGGGCGTAAAGCACCACTTTGACGATAAGGAGGTGATTCGCGACATCTTCGGAATTTCACAGAAGTAAAAGCAATCAAGAAAAGAAAGAAAAATGTTATACTATCTCTTTAGATTTCTGGAGCAGTGGGGCATCTCAGGTTCTCACATGTGGGGCTACATCTCATTCCGTGCCCTGCTTGCGCTGATTTTATCATTGGTAATCTCTGCCTGGTTCGGCGAGAAATTCATCAAGTATCTCAAGAGCAAGCAAATTACAGAGACACAGCGCGATGCCAGCATCGACCCGTTTGGTGTCAAGAAGATTGGCGTTCCTTCTATGGGTGGTGTCATCATCATCCTGGCTATCCTCGTACCGGTACTGTTACTCGGACGTTTGCGCAACATCTATCTGATTCTGATGATCATCACCACCGTATGGCTCGGCTTTCTCGGTGGAATGGACGACTTCATCAAGATATTCAAGCGCGACAAGGAGGGATTGAAGGGCAAATATAAGATTATAGGACAGATTGGCATCGGCCTGATCGTGGGACTGGTACTCTGGTCTTCACCTGATGTAAAGATGAACGAGAACCTCGCCATCGAGCAACAGGGACAGGAAACGGTGGTAAAGCATCGTACGGAAGCAAGAAAATCGCTGAAGACCACCATCCCATTCGTCAAGGGACACAACCTCGACTATTCCAGCATCACCAGTTTCTGCGGTAAGTACAAGGTAGCAGCAGGCTGGATTCTCTTCGTCATCATGACCATCTTCGTTGTAACAGCCGTATCAAACGGTGCCAACCTCAACGATGGTATGGACGGAATGTGTGCCGGAAACTCCGCCATCATAGGTGTGGCGCTAGGCATACTTGCATATGTGTCGTCGCACATCGAGTTTGCCGCCTACCTCAATATCATGTATATTCCTGGTTCTGAGGAACTGGTAGTATTCTTCTGTGCCTTCATTGGAGCCCTCATCGGTTTCCTCTGGTACAACGCCTACCCTGCCCAGGTATTCATGGGCGATACGGGTTCGCTGACCATCGGCGGTATCATCGCAGTAGGTGCCATCATCATCCACAAGGAGCTGATGCTGCCTATCCTCTGCGGTATTTTCTTCGTAGAAAGCCTCAGCGTGATGATGCAGGTTTACTATTACAAGATAGGAAAGCGGAGAGGTGTGAAGCAGCGTATCTTCAAGCGCACACCTATCCACGACAACTTCCGCACACAGGACAGTCAGCTGGATCCTGACTGCAAGTATCTGTGGAAGAAGCCTCGCAACTGCTTCCATGAATCAAAGATTACCATCCGTTTCTGGATTGTAACCATCATTCTGGCAGCATTGACCATCATCACATTGAAGATCAGATAAAATACAGGCTCTTATCAGCCCGACAAGTATAGAGAATAAGACAATGAGCAAAATTGTAATTTTAGGAGCTGGCGAAAGTGGCGCAGGTGCAGCCGTGCTGGCAAAGAAAGAGGGATTCGAGGTCTTTGTTTCAGACATGTCAAAGATCAAGGATAACTACAAGAAGTTGATGGATGACCACAACATCGAATGGGAAGAAGGTCACCATACAGAAGAAAAGATTTTAGATGCAGATGAAGTCATCAAGAGTCCGGGTATTCCTAAGGAAGCACCTATGATACAGAAACTGATGGCTAAGGGTATACCTATCATCAGCGAAATAGAATTTGCGGGCAGATATACTGATGCCAAGATGATCTGTATCACGGGAAGTAACGGTAAGACAACCACTACCTCGCTGATTTACCACATCATCAAGTCGGCTGGCTATGATGTAGGTCTGGCAGGCAACATCGGAAAGAGTCTGGCCCTTCAGGTGGCTGAAACTCCTCATAAGTACTACGTCATCGAGCTGAGCAGTTTCCAGCTCGACAATATGTATGAGTTCCGTGCCAATGTGGCCATCCTGCTCAACATCACTCCAGACCATCTGGACCGCTATGAGTTTAAGATGCAGAACTATACCGATGCCAAGATGCGCATTACCCAGAACCAGACAGAAGAAGACAGTTTCATCTTCTGGAACGATGATCCTATCGTTACAAAGGAGCTGGCTAAGTACAACCTCAAGTCACATCTCTGCCCATTCTCTGAGTTCAAGGAGGAGGGTTGCGTCGGCTTTATAGAGGATGGCAAGTACAAACTCAACTTCCCTTCAGACTTCGAAATGCCACAGGCAGACATGAGCCTACGCGGCAAGCACAACATCTATAACAGTCTGGCTGCAGGTCTGGCATGCAACATCGTAGGCATCGATCACGAGACCCTGCACAAAGGCTTGAGCGACTTCCCTGGTGTAGAGCACCGTCTGGAGAAAGTGGGCAAGTTCCAGGGCGTTTACTATGTGAACGATTCAAAGGCTACCAACGTAGATGCCTGCTGGTATGCGCTGGAGAGTATGAACACCCCTACCATCCTTATCATCGGCGGTAAGGATAAGGGAAATGACTATAACCAGATCAAGGACCTGGTAAAGGAGAAATGTGCTGGTATCGTATATCTCGGAGCCGACAACCAGAAGTTGCACGACAACTTTGACGCACTCGGCATCCCTGTACGCGACACTCACAGCATGAAGGATTGCGTGGCAGCCTGCCAGGAATTGGCAAAGCCGGGCGATACCGTACTCCTCAGCCCATGCTGCGCAAGTTTCGATCTCTTCAAGAACATGGAAGATAGAGGCGAGCAGTTTAAGACGCTGGCAAGAGCTATCGGAGAATAACAGTTTTCAAAAAATAGAACAGATAGAACTATAAAGAAATGAATAACAAGAGCATTGGTAATATTTTCAAGGGAGACAAGGTGATCTGGATGGTCTTCTTCTTTCTCTGTATGATAAGCATCGTGGAGGTATATTCTGCCTCCAGCTCCTTGTCGTACAAGACAGGAAACTACATGGCACCTGTCATCCGCCACATCTTGCTCTTGGGAGGCGGTCTGTTCACCATGATTTGCATGCTCAAGGTGAAATGCAAGTACTTCAAGATTGTTACCCCCGTCGTGATGGGCATCTCATTACTGTTGCTCGTTCTGGTCTTGGCTACCGGTCAATCTACCAACGGAGCCTCCCGATGGTTCTCTCTGATGGGCATACAGTTCCAGCCTTCAGAAATAGCAAAGGGAGCGGTAGTACTGGCTGTAGCTCAGATTCTTAGTGCCATGCAAACAACTCAGGGAGCCAACAGGAAGGCATTCAAGTTCATACTTGTAGCAACTGCTCCATTTGTAATTCTCATCGGACTGGAAAACTTATCCACAGCCATGCTCCTCAATATCACAATCTTAGCCATGATGCTCATCGGACGAGTGCCGATGAACCAGATTGGCAAGCTGGTGGGACTGGGCATGATTGTCATCGTCACAGCCTTTGCAGGTATCATGATAGTAGGACAGGACAAGGGCGAAGAGGGCAATAAACCGGAAAATATGCTGACCGAGAAGGTTGAGCAGGAACAGAACAAGCCTAACATGGCAGAAAAGATGTTCCATAGAGCCGACACCTGGAAAGCCCGTATTGACAAGTTTATGAACTCAAAGCCTGTAGCCCCACAGGATGTCGATCTCGACAAAGATGCCCAAGTGGCACATGCCAACATCGCCATCGCCTCTTCCAACATCGTAGGCAAAGGGCCTGGAAACTCAGTAGAAAGAGACTTCCTCTCACAGGCGTTCTCAGACTTCATCTATGCCATCATCATCGAAGAGATGGGTATATGGGGAGCCGCACTGGTTGCATTCCTCTACATCATCCTCCTGTTCAGAGCTGGCAGAATAGCCAACAGGTGTGAGAACAATTTCCCAGCCTTTCTCTGCATGGGACTCGCCATCATGCTGGTTACCCAGGCACTCTTCAACATGGCAGTAGCAGTAGGTTTGGCTCCTGTTACAGGACAGCCACTACCACTCATCAGTAGAGGTGGTACATCTACCATCATCAACTGTCTGTACCTGGGCATCATCCTGAGTATCAGTAGAACAGCCAAGAAGAAAGAGATACTTCAAAATGAGCTCGACGACAGCAAAATGGTGGCTGCCTGACAAGAGTTTTATAAATTAAGGTGAAAAAATGGCAGAAAATGCCGTTAAATCGATATTTTTTTATACCTTTGCGTTATAAACATGAACGGATATGAATAATGAATTAAGAATTATCATAAGCGGAGGCGGCACAGGTGGTCACATCTTCCCTGCCGTATCCATTGCAAACGCCATCAAGGCGAAGCGCCCTGATGCTAAGATTTTGTTTGTAGGTGCACTCGGCAGAATGGAAATGCAGCGGGTACCTGCTGCGGGTTATGAGATCAAGGGCTTGCCTATCTGCGGCTTCGACAGAAAGCATCTACTCAAGAACATCGCCGTACTCTTCAAGATATGGAAGAGCCAGCACATGGCAAAGAGTATCATCAAAAACTTCAAGCCTATGGCGGCTGTGGGCGTAGGTGGCTATGCTAGCGGTCCGACTCTCAATGTTTGTGCCAGCAAAGGAATACCTTGCCTCATCCAGGAGCAGAATTCATACGCTGGTGTAACCAATAAACTCTTGGCCAAGAAGGCTGAAAAAATCTGTGTGGCTTACGAAGGAATGGAGCGTTTCTTTCCTGCAGACAAGATTATCATGACCGGTAATCCTGTTCGCCAGAATGTATTGGATACTACCATCACCCAGGAAGAAGCACGCAAGCTGTTCGGTCTCGACCCTGAAAAGAAGACCATCTTGCTCGTAGGTGGCAGCCTTGGCGCAAGAACCATCAACGAGAGTGTGCTCCAGCACCTCGACCTGGTGAAAGAAAGCGGCGTACAGTTTATCTGGCAAACAGGTAAATACTATAATGCTGCCATCATGGAGCAACTGAAAGGTCAGGAGCTGCCAATGCTCAAGGTTACTGATTTCATCAGCGACATGGGTGCTGCTTACAAGGCAGCCGACCTGGTTATCAGCCGCGCAGGTGCCAGCAGTATCAGCGAGTTCTGCCTCATCGGCAAACCGGTTATCCTGGTTCCAAGCCCTAATGTGGCAGAAGACCACCAGACCAAGAACGCCATGGCATTAGTCAACAAAGATGCTGCCATCTACGTAAAGGATGCCGATGCACCAGAGGTATTGCTCAAGAAAGCAGTTGACACGGTAAAAGACGAGGCTAAGCTTGCTTCGCTCTGTGAGAATATCAAGAAATTAGGATTAAAGAACTCTGCCGACGTCATCGCCGACGAAGTAATCAAATTAGCAACAAAGTAATGGAAATAAAAGATATTAAAGCAGTTTATTTTGTAGGAGCGGGCGGCATCGGAATGAGCGCCATCGCCAGATACTTCCTCAGCAAGAAGTTGGTTGTAGCCGGATATGACAAGACTCCATCCAATCTAACTCATGAGTTGGAGAAAGAGGGAATGCTTATCCACTATGAGGAGAATGTTGACCTCATACCAGAAGCCTGCAAGGACGCCAAGACAACATTGGTAGTCTACACACCGGCAATTCCTGCTGAACACAAGGAACTGGTTTTCTTCCATGAGAATGGATTCACCATCGAGAAGCGAGCTCAGGTTCTGGGTACATTAACCCGTACCCATAAGGGACTGTGCGTAGCGGGTACACACGGAAAGACATCAACATCTACCATGTGTGCTCACATCATGCACCAAAGCCATATTGACTGTAATGCCTTCCTGGGAGGTATCTCAAAGAACTATGGCACCAACTATATCCTCTCCGACAAGAGCGACTATGTTGTCATTGAAGCAGATGAGTTTGACCGCAGTTTCCACTGGTTGCGCCCATGGATGAGCGTCATCACGGCTACAGACCCAGACCATCTCGACATCTACGGCACCAAGGAGGCTTATCTGGAAAGTTTCCGTCACTATACAGAACTGATCCAACCGGGCGGTGCACTCATCATCCACAAAGGTCTGGAGATGAAGCAACACGTACAAGACGGTGTCAAGATATACGAATACAGCCAGAACGAGGGCGACTTCCACGCTGAGAACATCAAGATAGAGAATGGAGGTATCACTTTTGATTTCATCTCTCCTATCGAGAACGTAACGGGCGTAGAACTCGGACAACCTGTGCCTATCAACATCACAAATGGTGTGGCAGCAATGGCAATGGCACAATTGAATGGTTGTACAGCCGATGAACTCCGTAACGGCATGAAGACCTACGGAGGAGTTGACCGCCGTTTCGACTTTAAGATCAAGAATAACAAACTGGTATTCCTGTCTGATTATGCTCATCATCCAAAGGAGATATATCAGAGTGCGAAGAGTATCAGAGAGTTATACAAGGACCGTAAGATAACAGCCATCTTCCAGCCTCACTTGTATACTAGAACCCGCGATTTCTATAAAGATTTCGCCAACAGTTTGAGTCTCTTGGACGAGGTTATCCTCTGCGACATCTATCCAGCTCGCGAGCAGTCTATTCCAGGAGTAACCTCCAAGCTTATCTATGACAATCTGAAACCAGGTGTAGAAAAGAGCATGATTCATAAAGAAGACGTTCTTGACCTGGTAAAGAATCGAGACTTCGATGTTCTAGTTATCTTAGGAGCTGGCGATTTGGACAACTATGTTCCACAAATTACCAAAATACTTGAAGAGAAATAAATGCATATCAATTGGAAGAAAACCATCATCATCGCACTGGATTTAGTACTCGGTACTTATCTGGTATTCGCTTTCACCAGGTTTAACAAACCTGATGAAACGAAGTTGGTATGCACCAAGGTGAACATCAACATTCAAGATGAGATGACGAATGGCTTTCTGAATGCGAAGGAAATCAAGAAACGACTGGAAGCCAGGAAACTCTATCCGCTGGGGGAACCGCTCAAAGAGGTGAACGCCCGCATGATAGAAGAAACCTTGAAGACCAGTCCTTTCGTCAAGACGGCAGAATGTTCAAAGACTCAGGATGGTCTTGTTGACATCTACCTCACCCAACGCATGCCAATCGTCAGAATCAAAAGCATCAGCAACGAGGACTATTATATTGATGACCACAATCAGATCATGCCCAACACGAACTATACATGCGACATTATCATCGCAACGGGCTACATCAACAAGTGGTATGCTAAAAAATACATCTCATTATTAAGCAAAGCGCTGATGACGAATGAACTCTGGCGAAACCAGATAGAACAGATCCATGTCCTGCCTGATAGAGGAATAGAACTGGTACCGCGAGTAGGCAACCACATTATATATATAGGTAACCTGCCAGAGACCAACCTCATCGACAAACGAGAGCAAGCCATCAACGATTTCGTCAACAAGAAGATGAATCGATTAGAGAAATTCTATAAGTATGGACTCTCACAAGCTGGCTGGAACAAGTATTCGTATATCAATATCGAATTCGACAACCAGATCATATGTAAAAAGCATCAAAATAGCTAATTAGAAAATAGAAACAGATTAAGATAACATATAAGAACTATGCCAAAGGAATTTATTGTAGCTATCGAACTTGGCTCATCTAAGATGACAGGTATAGCAGGTCAGAAAAATTTGGACGGCAGCATCACCGTACTTGCCACCGTAGAGGAAGATTCATCTTCTTGCATCAGAAAGGGTGTGATCTATAACATTGACAAAACCTGCCAATGCTTGACCAACATCATCAAGAAGTTGAAGAATATACTGAAACAGGATATTACCCAGGTCTATGTAGGCGTGGGCGGTCGCTCTATACGCAGTATCAAGAACGTCATTGTCAAGGATCTCCCAGGTAACACCATCATCTCACAAGAGATGATCAATGAACTGATGGATATCAACCGCAACATGACCTATCCGGACCAGGAAATCCTGGATGCTGCAACTCAGGAATACAAGATAGACAACCAATACCAGATAGACCCTGTAGGAATACAGTGTAACCATCTGGAAGGCATCTTCCTGAATATACTTTGGCGCAAGAACTTCTATAACAATATCAATACCTGTTTTGAAAATGCCAACATTCCTATTGCAGAAATGTACCTGGCTCCTTTAGCTATGGCTGACAGCGTTTTGACAGACTCAGAAAAGCGTGCAGGCTGTATGCTTGTTGACTTGGGTGCCGATACGACAACCGTTTCTGTATATTATAAAGGTATACTTCGTCATCTCTCTGTCATCCCATTGGGCGGCGGCAACGTGACCAAAGACTTAACTTGTCTTCAGATTGAAGAGCCTGATGCAGAAAAGATGAAACTCAAGTATGCCAAGGCTTATACCGATATCAACAATATCGACCCGACCCTGAACTACCCTATCGACAAGGATAGAGTGGTTGAAAGCAAGAAGTTCATCGAAATCGTAGAAGCACGCGTAGAGGAAATCGTAGAAAACGCATGGTTCCAGATTCCTGTGGAATTCTCAGATAAGCTGTTGGGGGGTATCATCCTTACAGGTGGCGGCAGCAACATGCCTGAAATCGATAAGGTTTTCAAGACACATACCCACATCGACAAAGTACGCATTGCCAAGTTTGTTTCTCAAACAGTCAACTCCAAGGATCCTAAGATTACCAATCACGATGGTACAATGAACACCGTATTGGGACTCCTGGCAAAGGGAGACATGAACTGTGCAGGTGACGAAATCGGCACTGATCTCTTCAGCAATTCTGCAGAAAAGCCAGTAGCAGCCGAGCAGCACAAGGCTCCTAGAAACCCTAACGAGACTGCCGGCAAGGGCGTTGTTCTTACTGCGGCAGAAAAAGCGGCTGCTGACGAGGCTGCCCGCAAGCAAAAAGAACTGGAAGAAGCTGAGGCAAGACTTCTGGCAGAAAAAAAAGCCGAAGAAGAAGAAAAGAGACGCAAAGAAAACAGTCTCATCCATAAAATGATGAGAGGTTTCAAGAAGTTTGTGAAAGATACCATTTCTGAAGAAGAATAAGATGCCAAAGACCAGGCCATCAGAAAACAGATTTCACAACAGGTTAAATAAAAAATCAGATAGATAAACCCTATAAAGATTATACGACTATGCTAGATAATGGAAACGCTCCTCATATTCTTGACTTTGGGGAACCTGAAAAAGAAAATAGCATCATCAAGGTGATTGGTGTTGGTGGTGGCGGTGGAAATGCCGTCAACCACATGTACCGCGAAGGTATACACGATGTAACATTCGTACTCTGCAACACAGACAACCAGGCACTTAACGACTCACCTGTGCCTGTACACCTGCAGCTAGGTAAGGAAGGTCTGGGTGCAGGAAACAAACCTGCCAAGGCACGCCAGGCTGCCGAAGAGACTCTTGAAGATATCAAGAACATGCTCAACGATGGAACAAAAATGGCATTCATCACAGCGGGTATGGGTGGCGGTACCGGTACAGGTGCAGCACCTGTCATCGCCAGAGTAAGTAAGGAGTTAGGTATTCTTACCGTTGGTATCGTAACCATCCCATTCCGTTTTGAAGGTCCTAAGAAGATTGACCAGGCATTGGATGGTGTAGAGGAAATGTCGAAGCATGTAGATGCCTTACTGGTAATCAACAATGAACGTCTCCGCCAGATTTATCCAGACCTTGCCGTTCTCGATGCCTTCGGCAAAGCTGACGACACCTTGAGTGTAGCTGCTAAAAGTATCGCTGAAATCATTACCGTACATGGTCTCATCAACCTTGACTTCAATGATGTGAAGACCGTACTGAAAGATGGCGGTGTGGCTATCATGAGTACAGGTTACGGTGAGGGAGAAGGAAGAGTAAAGAAAGCGATAGAAGATGCCTTGAACTCACCACTCCTTAACGATAATGACGTATTCAACTCTAAGAAGATTCTGCTCAGCATCGCATTTGCAAGCGAGAAGAAAGATAATCCTGGCCTGACCATGGACGAGATGAATGATGTCAACGACTTTATGGAGAAATTCGGTGACGACTTCGAACTGAAATGGGGTCTTGCCATTGACCCTGAATTGGGAAGCCGCGTAAAGGTAACCGTTCTCGCAACAGGTTTCGGACTCGAAGATGTAGAGGGAATGAACCGCCACCTCAAGAAACATACTGAGGAAGAATCTCGCCGTCTCGCTGAAGAAGAGGAGAAACGTGCTGAAAGAGAAGACCGCCGCAAGCGCTATTATGGCAGCGACGGCAATACGACACAGTATAAGCGTCATCCACACATATTCCTGTTCCGCCAGGAAGATTTGGATAACGAGGATGTCATCCTTCAGGTAGAAAACACGCCTACCTATAAGCGTACCCGACAGACTCTGGAAGAAATCCGTAATATAGCTTCCGGTAATACAGAACCGAAAGAAGACAATAACGATGATGCTTCTTCTGTACAGGGCGTCATCAGTTTTGCCTAAACAGAGAATACAGGCTAGGTCTATTTCAGGTTTACGTCAAGTAAGCGAGGAAACCAGAAATGACTAAGCAAAAAGTTCCTGAAGGACTGAAAAGCTCTTCATTTCAGGAAAATCCGGCAAATGAAGTTTATAATACTCCAGTATCACCTCTACACACCTGTTCCGTTCGATACGGGACATTGTGTAGAGGTGCATTGTTTTATAGTCTAAACGGAACAAAGACACAAGCCGCATAGAATCTTCCTTATTTAAATAATGTACATGCGAAGGAACATGAGCTGCAAAACATCCATCTACCAAATCAAAATAATCGCCAGACATACCGCTCTCTATATTGGGCATAAAACCCAAATGAAAAGAGAGCTGAATCATAAAGACTATATGGAAATTGGCAATAGCACCTTTAGCATGGTCTAACCATTCGATACTGTCCTGTATGAAAAGATAGAGCGCACCATTAGCCTGCTCATGACGGGTAGCATATGAAAGCAGTTCTGCCAAGAACATGGAAATGCCAAGTTTGTATGGAGAAAAAGGGATATCAGAGAATGGAATCTGAATCGAAACATCCCTAAGGCGCTGCAGATTTGACTTGAGACGATAATCAAATTCTAAATTCAAGACCATGAGCGGTTGGAAAAGCTGCCGTTTCATCTTCCCCTTAGATGACTTAGGCACACGTACCATAAAGGAGAGTCTCCCCAACTTTTCGGTGAAGAAATCCACGATAAGTTGAGAGTCCCCATACTTGATGGTTTGCAATACGATAGCACTAGTTTTTATCTCCATTTTGCCTAATATTAGTGAAAAACAGGGCAAAAATACAAAAAAATGCGCATTTAGCGAAAATTTTCTATGAAAAATTTGCTAGATTCAAATAAAAGTAGTAACTTTGCACCCGCAAATAAGCAATGGTCCCTTCGTCTATCGGTTAGGACGAGAGATTTTCATTCTCTAAAGAGCAGTTCGACTCTGCTAGGGACTACAAACATTTAAGAAATAAAAAAAATAACATAAAGAAGATGGCAAATCACAAATCATCAATCAAGAGAATCCGTCAGGATAAGAAGAAGGCTTTGCACAATAAGTATTATGCAAAGACTATGCGCAATGCTGTCCGCAAGTTGCGCAACATGTCTGACAAGGAAGAGGCTGCAAAGCTCTATCCTACTGTTCAGAAGCTTTTAGACAAGTTGGCTAAGATCAACGTTATCCACGACAACAAGGCTGCAAACTTGAAGTCTGGTCTTACAAAGCACATCGCTAAGTTGGCCTAACTTATAAGTCAAAGCAAAGAAATAAATAAGGCTGCAATCCTATTATAGGGTCGCAGCCTTATTCTTTTCTATGAACCCGACTACCCATTTCCTGCATCATAAAATCTTCCCATCACAACCGGTTTATACTACAACATACCCTATAAAAATGCGCAAAACGATTATTAAATAGCTTTTTCAAGACACTTTTGCCGCTAAAGTTCACATTCTACGTTTTTTCTTCACTTTTTGGTGATTTTTCACAAACAAAAGTTCCTGTTTCTCAGCTTTTTTTAGTATCTTTGCACGGAAATAAGACAATACTAAAATGGCAGAAAATCAAAACAACGCAAATAATTACTCTGCGAGTAACATTCAGGTTCTGGAAGGCCTGGAAGCTGTTCGCAAACGTCCGGCGATGTACATTGGTGACATCTCCGAAAAGGGGCTTCATCACTTGGTAAACGAGACAGTAGACAACTCTATTGACGAAGCAATGGCGGGATACTGTACCGACATCGAAGTTACCATCAACGAAGACAACTCTATCACCGTAGAAGATAATGGTCGTGGTATCCCTGTGGATATGCACGAGAAACTACATAAATCAGCCCTCGAAGTCGTTATGACCGTGCTTCACGCAGGTGGTAAGTTTGACAAGGGTTCTTACAAGGTATCTGGCGGTTTACATGGTGTGGGTGTAAGTTGTGTGAATGCACTTTCTACCCACATGTTGTCACAGGTGTTCCGTGGCGGCAAAATCTACCAGCAGGAATATGAGAAGGGTAAGCCTCTCTATCCGGTTAAGGTGGTAGGTGAAACCAACAAGCGCGGTACACGCCAGCAGTTCTGGCCAGATCCAACCATCTTTACTCACACTGTCTATAAGTGGGACATCATTGCCAACCGTATGCGCGAGTTGGCATTCCTCAATGCAGGTATCAAGATTACCTTGAGAGATTTGCGCCCTGACGAGGAAGGTAAGACCAAGGAGCAGGTTTTCCACGCTAAGGATGGTTTGAAGGAATTCGTCCGTTACGTAGACCGTCACCGCACTCATCTCTTCGATGATGTTATCTATCTGAAGACAGAAAAGCAGGGTATTCCTATCGAAATTGCTGTGATGTACAACACAGATTACTCTGAGAATATCCACTCATACGTCAATAACATCAACACCATTGAGGGTGGTACCCACCTGACTGGTTTCCGTATGGCGTTGACCCGCACCTTGAAGGCTTACGCAGAAGCTGACCCAACCATCTCTAAGCAGATTGAGAAGGCAAAGGTAGAGATAGCACCAGAAGACTTTCGCGAGGGTCTTACTGCCGTTATCTCCATCAAGGTAGCTGAACCTCAGTTTGAGGGACAGACCAAGACCAAGCTCGGTAACAGCGAGGTACAAGGTGCCGTTCAGCAGGCTGTAAACGAGGCTTTGTCTGATTATCTGGAAGAACATCCAGACGAGGCAAAGCGAATCTGCGAAAAGGTTGTCCTGGCTGCTACGGCCCGCATAGCTGCCCGCAAGGCACGTGAGAGTGTACAGCGCAAGAACTTCATGACAGGTGGTGGTCTTCCTGGTAAACTTGCCGATTGCTCAATGAAGGATCCTAAAGAATGCGAGATTTTCCTCGTCGAGGGTGATTCCGCCGGTGGTTCTGCCAAGCAGGGTCGCGACCGTTTCCGTCAGGCTATTCTCCCATTGCGTGGTAAGATTCTGAATGTAGAAAAGGTACAGTGGCACAAGGTATTCGAAGCTGAGTCTGTCATGAACATCATCCAAAGTATCGGAGTCCGCTTCGGTGTAGATGGCGAAGACAGCAAGGAGGCTAATACCGACAAGTTGCGTTACGACAAGATTATCATCATGACCGATGCCGACGTCGATGGTTCTCACATCGACACATTGATTATGACACTCTTCTATCGTTTCATGCCAAAGGTTATTGAAGAAGGCCATCTGTATATCGCTACCCCACCACTCTACAAGTGTACTTATCGCAGCAAGGTAAGCGAGTATTGCTATACAGAGCAGCAGCGCCAGGCATTCATCGACAAGTATGGAGATGGAGTAGAAGACAAGAATATCCACACCCAGCGATACAAAGGTTTGGGTGAGATGAACCCAGAGCAGCTTTGGGAAACTACTATGGACCCATCTACACGCTTGCTCAAGCAGGTTACTATCGAGAACGCAGCCCAGGCTGATGAAATCTTCTCTATGTTGATGGGTGATGATGTGGAACCACGCCGCGAATTTATCGAGCAGAATGCCACATACGCAAACATCGACGCTTAAGACAATTCAACTAATTTACATAAGGGGCTGTGCCATTTGCCAATAAATGACACAGCCTCTGCTTATATAAAACCCAACAAACCAACTTATGAAACATTTACTTATCTCTTGCCTATTACTCTCTGCAGCAGGCACACTCCAGGCTGTCCCAAAGAGTAATATTCCACCGCTGAAGCTTTGGTACAATAAGCCAGCTACAGCCTTTGAAGAATCATTACCTATCGGTAACGGTAAGTTAGGTGCATTGATCTATGGTGGAGCCAACAATGACTCTATCTATCTCAACGACATCACCTTGTGGACAGGAAAGCCTGTCAATCGCGAGGAAGGAGGGGATGCCTACAAATGGATACCAAAGATTCGCGAGGCTCTGTTCAAAGAAGATTACAAGGCAGCCGACTCTTTACAACTGCATGTACAAGGACACAATTCAGAATACTATCAGCCACTTGCCATCATCAATATCAAAGATGCAAATAAAGGACAATTCAGTAACTACAAGCGTGAATTGAGCCTTGACAACGCTACGGCAGCATTGAGTTATACAAGAGGGGGAATACAATACCAGCGAGAATATTTCGCATCACATCCGGACAAGATGATTGCCATTCACCTGACAGCTACACAGAAGAAAGCTATCAACTGCGACATCTCTCTCACCTCTCTGATTCCTCATCAGGTAAAAGCTTCCAATAAGCAACTCACCATCACGGGCCATGCTATGGGAAAGCCTGAGAACAGTACCCACTTCTGCTCCATCCTCAGCATCAAAAACCAGGACGGAACCATTACTGCCTCTGATTCTATCCTCCATCTGCAGGGCGTAAGCGAAGCTGTTATCTATTTAGTGAATGAAACCAGCTACAACGGATTCGACAAGCATCCGGTAAAAGAAGGGGCTCCATATATTGAAAAGGTTAACGACAATGCCTGGCACTTGGTCAACTATACCTATCCAGAGTTAAAACAGCGTCATATAACCGATTATCAGAACATCTTCAACCGTGCCAAGTTTGCACTCAAGGGAGCAAAGTTCGACAACAAGCGAACCACCGACCAGCAACTCTTTGATTACACTGAGAAAGAAGAGCAAAACCCTTACCTGGAAATGCTCTATTTCCAATATGGAAGATATCTTCTTATCAGCTGTTCGAGAACTCCAGGCATTCCTGCCAATCTCCAGGGACTTTGGGCTCCGGCACGAAAATCTCCTTGGCGTGGAAACTACACCATCAACATCAACCTGGAAGAAAACTATTGGCCAGCAGAGGTAACCAACATGTCTGAGCTTGTAATGCCTGTAGACGGACTGGTGAAAGCCATGTCTGTAACAGGAAAATATACAGCAAAGCACTATTATGGAATTGAAAATGGCTGGTGCGGTGGACACAACACAGACGCATGGGCAATGACCAATCCTGTTGGAACCAAGAAAGAGAGTCCTAAGTGGAGCAACTGGAACATGGGAGGTGCCTGGCTTGTACAAACCTTATGGGATCACTACGATTACACCCGCGATAAGGAATATCTACGCCAGACAGCCTATCCATTGATGAAAGGTGCAGCAGACTTCATGCTTGACTGGATAATAGAGAACCCGAAGAAACCGGGCGAACTGATTACTGCCCCTTGCACTTCACCTGAGGCAGAATATATCACCGACAAGGGCTATCAAGGCTGCAGTTTCTATGGAGGTACTGCCGATCTTACCATATTGAGAGAATTGTTTAAAAACACACTCAAAGGTGCTCAGATTCTCGATATAGATCAAGCATATCAGGCAAAGTTACAGGATGCTATCAATCGTCTGCACCCTTATCAGATAGGAAAGCGCGGTAATCTGCAGGAATGGTATTACGATTGGGATGACCAGGATTGGCATCATCGCCACCAGTCACACCTTCTCGGTTTACACCCATTCTATCAGATTTCATTAGATAAGACTCCAGATTTAGCAGCAGCTGCTGCCAAGACTCTTGAGATAAAAGGAGACTTCTCTACCGGTTGGAGCACAGGATGGCGTATCAGTTTATGGGCTCGCCTGCACAGAGCAGACAAGTCATATTCTATGATCAGGAAATTGCTTAACTATGTACATCCGGGCAATTACAACAATCCGAAGAATCGCCCTTCAGGAGGAACTTATCCAAATCTCTTCGATGCTCACCCACCTTTCCAGATAGATGGCAACTTCGGAGGCACAGCAGGCGTATGTGAGATGCTGATGCAATGCGATGGCGAGACTATGCATCTTCTTCCTGCTCTACCTAAAGAATGGCCTGCAGGCGAAATTAAGGGTATCAAAGCACGTGGAAACTACGAGATTAATCTCGTATGGAACAATGGAAAGGTCAGCAAAGCTTCCATCACCAGCAAGAATGCCGGAAACCTGACCGTCAAGTATAATGGTAAGCAGAAAGCATTAAATTTCAAGGCTGGCGAAACAAAACTCATAAAATAGACAAATAATAATCTATGAGATATTTTACAATTCTCATCTTTACAACTCTCTGGGTGCTGAATTCCTATGCACAGGAATTCGGTACCCATTGGGTATCATATCCATTCCCCAATGATTCTTCTGAGATATTATACAGGAAAATCTATCATCTTAATCAAAAGCCTTTAAAGGCTGAGATAAACATGGCAAGTGGAGGAAATACCCGCCTATACATCAACGAAAGAAATGCTACGCCAAGCATTTTCAACGAAGGAGCCAGAGACAGCATCCTTCTGATGCAAACCATAGATATCTCCAGATATCTGAAAAAGGGCGAAAACATCATCGCGGTCTGGTATGCACCAGGAAGAATAAGAAATAAGAGCAAACAACTCTCGCTGGAACTTCATGGCTGGTATACAGACTCTGTTCCTTTTTATCATAAAGCAGACGAAACATGGTGGTGCAAACCCCTGAAGGGCTGCAGTTACAACGAAAAGGAACACTTTGACAATAGAATATACAATACTGAGTGGAAATCGGCAGAATACCAATCTGCAGGATGGGTTCATCCGACAGGTGCTTTCAAAGATTCAACAAACTATATCTTTGTTGACCAGCTGCCATACCTCACCCAGAACAAGCTTCAAATGGTATTAGAACCATACCAGGAGGAATTTGATCATCAGGGATGCCGTATAGACTTCGGACGTCCGTTCCGCGGAACCATCAGGCTCACGATACGCAATGCCAGCAAAGGAACAACACTTCATATTAACGGAAACCAATATGTATGCAGTGGCGAAATGGACGAGCAAGCCTATTACCGCATCCATGCTGAGCATCAAAAAGATTTCGTGATAACTTGGGATAAAGGTTTTAGAAGAAGTAATATCACAAATATAGAAGGATTAGAGATTTCGGAATAAGCTCAACAGCGTTTCGAAATCTCTTTTTTTATAAAACAAAAAAGACTTCGGAACTATTATCTTCCAAAGTCTCTAACTGAATTTAGTCTTCCAATTCGGCAAGTACTTGTTCTGCCACTTCGCAAAGCTCATCATACCATTCCTTGCCGAACTTCTCTACAAGCGGACCCTCCAGGAACTTATAAACCGGAAGCTTCAACTCCTCACCCTTCTTGATGGCATCCTTGCAGATGCGCCACTTGTTATAGTTGATGCCATACACCTCGTTGCCGAAATCCTTGGCACGGATTGGATACAAAGCACAGGAGATAGGCTTCTTGAACTTCGACTTTCCTTCGCGATAAGCACGCTCCAGAGCACAGAGACAACAGTTAGGAATCGTATGTCCATCGCCCAGGTCTTTCAAATCCTGGTAGCAGGTAAACACACAATCCTTACCATTCACGATGCTCGTTACCAAATCGCCTTCAATATCGGTATAAGCCACGCCCTGCTTATCAATGATAGCCTGGGCAGAAGCTGAGAGATCATCCCAAACTACATCCAGCGCATTCTCAATCTCCATAATCTCATCCAAGGTAACAGGAGCTCCCGCATCGCCTTCGATGCAGCACTCGCCCTTGCAGGCATCAAGGTCGCAACAGAATTTTTCGGTGATAATATCAGGTGAAACCAACACGTTGCCCACCTGCAGAATACGCAGTTCGTCTTTCTTCATAATGTTTTTGAGATGAATAAATTTCTTTGAGTGTATAATAAAAATAATGATAGCTACCCATGAGTGGATAGCTATATATTAATAGGTGTACCTACCATTGGATAGGCGTAATTCCGTTCTGCTGCAGATACGCATTGCAGCGGGAGAAATGATGATTGCCAAACCATCCGCCACGGTTGGCAGATAATGGCGATGGATGCACACTTTCCAATATCAGATGCTTGCTTGTATCGATGAGCTTCGCCTTGCTCCGGGCATAACCGCCCCAAAGGATAAACACCAGGTGCTCCTTATCCTTGCTGAGCGCCTTGATGGCAGCATCGGTAAACTCCTCCCAGCCTTTGCGCTGATGGCTCGCAGCCTGATGGGCACGAACGGTCAACGTGGCGTTGAGCAACAATACTCCCTGCTTTGCCCAGCGGGTTAAATCGCCCGTGGCTGGCATCGGAGTACCGAGATCCATCTGAATCTCCTTGAATATATTAATCAATGATGGTGGGAAAGTGATTCCGTCCGGCACAGAGAAACTCAGTCCCATCGCCTGACCCGGCTCATGGTATGGATCCTGTCCGATAATTACTACCTTCACATCATCAAAAGGACAGAGATTGAAGGCATTGAAAATCAAGCGGCCAGGAGGATAACAGGGCGTACGCAGGTATTCCTCTTTCACGAAGTTTGTGAGGTCAACAAAATACTGCTTGTCGAACTCTTCTCCTATATGCTGTCTCCAACTTTCTTCTATCTTTACGTTCATGCTTAATATAAATTCAAAAGTATCTTAAGATACTTACGCAAGTATCCTAAGATACTTGGACAAGTATCTTAGGATACTTTTTTGAGGTATATAAAATCGTTTTTACTTGTTGTCAGAAATCAAGTTCTCACCTGTCATATCTGCAGGCTTCTCCAAGCCCATGATATGGAGGATAGAAGGAGCTACGTCTGCCAAACGACCATCCTTAACGGTAGCTGAGTTATTGTCAGTTACGTAGATGAATGGAACAGGGTTCAAAGAGTGAGCAGTGTTTGGTGTACCATCCTCGTTGATAGCGTGGTCTGCATTACCGTGGTCAGCGATGATGATAGCCTCATAATCGTTAGCCTTAGCAGCCTCGATAACGTCCTTTACGCAGTTGTCAACAGCGTGAACAGCCTTAGCGATAGCGTTGTAGATACCTGTGTGACCTACCATATCACCATTAGCGAAGTTTACAACGATGAAGTCGTACTCCTGAGTGTTGATTGCACCCACCAACTTATCCTTTACCTCGTAAGCGCTCATCTCTGGCTTCAAGTCGTAAGTAGCCACCTTTGGAGAAGGAACCAGGATACGGTCCTCACCCTCGTATGGAGTCTCACGACCACCATTAAAGAAGAATGTTACGTGAGCATACTTCTCTGTCTCTGCAGTGTGGAGCTGCTTCTTGCCCTGTGCGCTCAAGTACTCACCGAGGGTATTCATTACGTTCTCCTTAGGGAAGAGGATGTGAACGCCCTGGAAGCTTGCATCGTATGGAGTCATGCAGTAGTACTGCAAGTCCTTGATGGTGTGCATGCCTTCCTCTGGCATATCCTGCTGAGTCAATACCTGTGTCAACTCCTTGGCACGGTCGTTACGGTAGTTGATGAAGATAACAACATCACCCTCCTGGATAGTACCGTCAACCTTAGAGTTATTGATTGGCTTGATGAACTCGTCTGTTACGTCCTCATCATAGCTCTCCTGCATTGCCTTCACCATATCGTCAGCCTGCTTACCCTTACCCTCAACGAGCAAGTCGTATGCTTCCTTTACACGGTTCCAGCGCTTGTCACGGTCCATAGCATAGAAACGACCTACGATGCTTGCGATGTGTGCACCATTCTTGTCGCAGCAAGCCTGAACCTCCTCGATGAAGCCCTTACCGCTCTTAGGGTCTGTATCACGGCCATCCATGAAGCAGTGAACGTATGTCTCCTTCAAACCATATTCCTTACCAATCTCAATCAACTTGAAGAGGTGATCCAAAGAAGAGTGAACACCACCGGTAGAAGTCAAGCCCATTAAGTGGAGTTTCTTACCAGTCTTCTGAGCATAGCTGTAAGCGTTGATGATCTCCTGATTCTTCAAGATGTCACCGCTCTCGCAAGCCTTGTTGATCTTAACGAGGTCCTGATATACCACACGACCAGCACCGATGTTGAGGTGACCAACCTCAGAATTACCCATCTGACCGTTAGGAAGACCAACGTCCTCGCCACAAGTCTGGAGAGTAGAATGTGCTGAAACTGCTGTCAAATAATCGAGATAAGGAGTTGGAGTCTTGAAGATAACATCACCCTTATCATGCTTACCGATTCCCCATCCGTCGAGAATCATTAAAAGAGCTTTTTTTGCCATAATTACATAAAATAATTTAAATTCGAATTTCAGTGTGCAAAGTTACAACAAAATAGGTGAAGGACAAAATAAATTAAGATAAAAAAACTCCCACCTTTCTAAAAAGATGAGAGTTGATTATACTTTCTTTTCTCTATCCAGTCTTTTTGCTTTATTTACTTGACAATTACTCCTGACGAAATATCAAAATAGCAGAATACCGGCATCTTGCAAACCATCATTATTCTGTTTACCATTTCCCTATTTCTGCGTCTTACCCGTAAATAAGCATCAAAAAACAAATAGAGAACATGAAAAAGATTCTAATGATTCTTGCAGCCATCCTCGCCTTAGGCAGCCTGACCGCAAAAGCACAGATGAGATCGGGCGTGGACACGCTCACCCTCGACCAAGTGAAGTATCGCATCACCTACGATGCAAAACAGGTGAACGACACCACACAAATACCATATATTTATCGCAAGGCACAGATGCGACTCGACATCGGTAGCAACATCACTCACTTCTATAACCAGTCCAAGGAGCAATGGGAGCAGCAAGTCTTACAAATGATACTTTCAGGCGGTGTCATTGACCTAAGAAAAGCCGAGCCGGTAAAATGCATGGACTTTGAATTCCTCAAGAACTACCCAAAGAACGGTCAGACCCTATTTCAAGAATCGTGGGCTTTGAGAACCTATCACTGCATCGAAAAGGCCGAGACTCCTGATTGGCAACTCATCCCAGACAGCACCACAACCATCATCGGCTATCCTTGCCAACTCGCCAAGACCAACTTCAAGGGAAGAACTTGGTTAGCTTGGTATGCTGAGGATATCCCTGTGTCAGAAGGTCCTTGGAAGCTCTGCGGTCTGCCTGGTCTCATTCTCCGTGCCTACGATGCACAGCAACAATTCTATCTCAACGCCATCGGACTGGAAGACCTGAAAGGCAAGGAGGCTCTCAAATACGCCAAGCCCGAAGAGGCAGAGAAAGTTTCCCAGTCTGACCTCACCAAAATCAAGCAGAGAGACGATGGAAGCGAGATACTAAGATATGAAAAGTGGACAGATGAGAATGGAAAACCTATCAAACCAAAAGCAAGGAAACGTGTCTTCAATCCAATCGAGCGATAGGGACATCTCAAAGGCTTTCCATTTCAGATTTTTGCGAGTTTCTACAAAAATCTGAAATAGAAAGCTTGTTTTCTTGTTCTTATCGACAATTTATTGTACTTTTGCAAAAAGATTTCTGAAACAACAAATGTAAAGTTGATAATTTGACGATAACAATATGATTTATACAAGCAAGAAAATCATCATATTTCTGTTCACTATCATGCAGCTAGCCATTCTCGCCAGTTGCATGGACTCAGGATATCGCCTATCTTTCCCTGAGATAGACGACCTTGCCGACGAATACCCAGCACAAGCCAAGGTATTCCTCTCTCGTGCTGACAGCAACGACAACAAAGGCTACTATAAGCTCTTAACAGCCAAGATAGAGTATCAACTCAAAGGTTACATTTATAAAGAAAACTACATAGACGATGCCATCAACATCTTCGTGAACGAAAAGGATGAACCCCTTCTCGCACGTTCCTTATATTATAAGGGAGCCTCGATACTCAACAACTATCGAGATACAGCAAAAGCCATCAAATGGTTCGCAAAAGCCATCGCCTACGATAGCAACATGAGAGAAAAGGAGAAGCTGGATATGTACAACATATTGTGTCGCATTACCCACCAAAACATTTACACCGTAGAGTTAGAAGACGAGGCTCGCCAAACCAACAATATCCGCTACCGTGCCTGGGCACTACTCTATCGTGGCATCAACAACCAAGATCAGGAACTTGCCAACCAAGCTTTCGAAATTGCCAATCAAATCAAAGAGAACAAGGACAGCACCTTGGGCCCCATGTACTATCATTACTTCCAAGCCTTGATGGACAGGGGCAATGTGCCTGATTCCATCTTGATAAGCTATGCAAAGAAAGCGCAAGACAATTTCGGGGTAAAATACGACAACAACATCGATTTCTATCGCTTGCTCACAAGAAACAGCAAGGAAACCCATGCCTTCGCCACGCAGCATATCAAAGAAAACTATAGCATAGATCAAGAATGCCTAAAGTCATGGGGTTCCTATTTCTTTGCTTTAGGATATAAGTATTATCTCCCCTTATATTTCCTCTCCCTACAAAAAGGAGATACGCTCATGGCAAACCGTGTTGCCCACGAATTACGACAAGAAGCTCCCTTGCTTGCCAAAGACGAAAACTCAGGAAAGGAAAATCAAGTAAAACTGATGTACGAGGGTGGTAACACCCGTTATCGCTATGAAAAGGTTAAGACCTATATATTTGTAGGAATCATCATCGTGCTCATCATTCTCCTGTCGATGACTTACCTCTCCATTTCCAGAATCCGAAAGGCTCACCAAACTATAAAAAACTTGCATGGGTCACTGCACCAGTTAAAAGATGTGGAGAACTCTTCGTTATCGGAGCAATGCGAACAATTAAACCACGAAATCACCACCCAGCTTCGCAAACTGAAACGCCGTGACAAGGACATAGAAGAATACAAGGCTCAAATTACCGAGCTCACAGAGATCAGCCAAGGCTTGGTGTATTATTCGATGACGATACAAAATCAAAACATCAGCCAGATAGGTAAGCAAGGCATCCGACAACTTCTCGCCAGCTTCAAGGTGATAGACGAGAAGTATAGCGAACGATTGGAGAACTACGACTAATCCATCACAAAGCCTCTTCTGCATCCTCTACCATATCGGCAAGAGCGATGAGGAAGTGATGCAAATCCTGCAATACTCTCTCTCGAATATCAGGGTAAGAAAGTCGAGAATCAAGAGTGACACTGGAGCAGAGTCATTCGATGACATCATCAGCTAAGCACTCCCATAAGTTTTTCGCTTTACTTCATTAACTTATCGAAGCATTACAAAAAGCTTGTATTTTAAGTTTTTCATAATCGTAACTCTCTCGTTATCAACATATCTGTACTCACTGACATGTAATTCCGATTTGGCTACCTCTATCATTTGTGTTACCTTTGCATCCGAAATTCAAAACATCAAACGACTATGAGAAGAATAACATTATTATTAGCAGCCATACTCACAGTATGCAGCTTGAATGCTCAGAAAGGCAACAAAAATGAGAAAGTGGTCAATATTGACAAGGTAAACTATCGCATCACCTACAATGGGAAAATGGTACCAGATACCACAACAGTTCCCTACAACTATTGGGAGAGCGAAATGCGACTGGACATCGGTAGCAAGACAACTCATTTCTATGATAGAACCAAGCAAATATCCGATTCTATCATGGATGAACAAGCTAAGACGGGGCAATATGACATGAGTAAAATTCCTAGAGGTGGCAGAATCCGTTGGGAATTCTACAAGAACTATCCATCAAAGGGGCAAACCACTTTACTGGATAAAGTCCTTGGTAACTATTACCAATGTACAGAACAATTAGAGGTGCCAAACTGGCAGCTTATCCCAGATAGCACAACTACCATCATTGGCTATAAATGCCTGTTGGCAAAAGCACTCTTCAAAGGCAGGACCTGGTATGCCTGGTACTCAGAAGACATACCTATAAGCGAAGGACCTTGGAAAATTTCCGGACTGCCTGGTCTTGTTTTACTTGCTTACGACCAGAACAAACAATACATATTCAATGCTATCGGTATGAGCACATTGAATGGGACCGAAAGCATAACTTTCACGGAAAAGGCAAGAGAGAAAGTAACACAGAAAGAGTTAAGAGAGGCTAAGCATAAATTTGATGGCGCAGAAGCTCTCAAAGCAACAGCGAGAAAAACTGGATTTACGTTTAAGAAATTACCCGAAGGTGCCATCAAGGCTCTAAACCGAAGCAACAAGGGCAACCCTATCGAGCTGGAGTAACTCCAGCTCGATTAACTGATCGTATTCTATGTCATAACAACAAACGAACAATATAAGCATGAAAAGATATTTATTCATCACTTGTTTGGTATTCCTTGGAATCATCGGAATATCAGCCAAGAAAGAACAAACTCCCATCCATCGCTTGATACTGCAGGGCGACAGTTGCATGAACGAGCATGACTCGTTCCATGCCATCACCTATTACCAACAATATATCAATGAGCATCCACACGATTTGAATGTTCTCAGAAAGCTCGCTTCTTGCTATCGTCTTCGTGGCGACAACAAGAAGTGTATCGCCTGCATGGATAGCATTCCTAACGACAGTCTCAACCATGAAGACTTGCGCATGATGTTCTATTCCTATCTTAATCTTGGCGATAAAAAAAAGGTAGAATTATATGGCATGACTATCTATGGCAAATACCCATACGACGGGGAGGTATTTGCCACCCTACTTCAGCAATGGAACAACCATGGGGAGCCTGAAAGCGTTTCAGCATTCGCCTTGTCGTATGTTGAAAAACGTGACTCCACGAATATTCTCATCAACAAGGAGCTTGCCTATTCACTCTATTTACAGCTTAGATACGAGCAAGCCATCCCTAGATACAAGAAGCTTATAGCCGATGGATTCGACAATTTTGAGTCTAACCTCGTCATAGGATTGTGCTATTATAACTTGGAAAAGTACCGAGAAGCCTATACCTATCTGAACAAGGCGGCAGAGATGAAGAAAGACAACCCAAATATGAACTGTCTCTTCTACTTGGGCATGACTTGCAAGAAGATTTCCGAACAGACTAAGAACATCGTGGAAAAGGAAACCCTGGCAAGACACGCCATCATCAACCTGGAACGGTCTATAACCGTGGCTTACCCTCGCAGTCGTGGACTATATGTAAACCAGCAACTCGCTGAGCTTTATTACTATAAAATGGAATACGAGAATGCAGGTCATGCCTTCGCACAGTGCATCGAATATGATGACGAGGACGATCCTCACAACTATTACAATGCTGCTCAAATGTATATCGGAGCCAAGATGAATCCACAGGCAAAACTCTATCTCCAGATGTTCTTGGCAAAAGCTGATAAGTTGAAGGATGAAAAGGAAAAAGCTAAACTTACAGCGAAAGTAAAGGAGCAACTAAAAGGAAAGTAAAATAAAACAGATAACTTCTTAGTGTACTCTTCGCTAGTTTTAGCGTCTATTAAAAAGCTATAAATAGCTGTTTTTTTGCAGAGTGCCACAAAAAGTGTAACTTTGCAAGCAGATTAACAGATAAAGGCAGAATTATGAAGAAAATCATCTTAGCTTTAGCAACCTTGCCCTTTATGGGAAGTGCTGCAACAAAAGCACAAGTCACAAAAGTCACTGTGCGCTCTATCTCGGGAAACAGTAAGGAGGAAGTCGAGAACATCGACAACGCCAAGTATCGCATTACCTATGAGGGGAAATGGGTGAACAATCCTTCCATCAAACCCTTCATCTACACGGATAGCGAGATGCGCCTCGACATTGGTGAAAAGGCGACCAGCTTCTATGACAGAACGAAACAGGTAAAGGATTCACTCATGAACGAAAAAGCCAAGACTGGCAATTTCGACTTCTCAGATTTACCTAAAGGTGAAAGTTTCCCGTTCTCCTACTACAAGAACTATCCATCTACTGGCAAATCCATCCAATTGGAATCTGTCGGCACTACAGATTACAAATGCACAGAGAACGTGGAGACACCCGACTGGCAACTCATCCCCGACAGCGCAACAACCATCATCGGCTATCATTGCCAACTAGCCAAGACCAACTTCAAGGGAAGAACTTGGTATGCATGGTTCGCCGAAGACATTCCTTTGCCAGAAGGTCCTTGGAAGCTGATTGGACTGCCGGGCTTGACACTGAAAGCATACGATGAAAACAAAGAATATTCATTCACAGCCATCGGCATGAGTACGTTGACAGCACCAACACCTATCACGTTCCCCAAGGCTAAGAGAGAAGAGATCAGCCAAAAAGACCTCAGAGAATTCAAAGAGAAGTTTACGCCTGGAATGGTGTTGGAAACATTAAACATCAAGAACATAAAAATACAGGACGAAAAGGGCAACCCTATTGACATGAAGAAATTCATGAATAAGAAGAATGTCTTCAATCCGATTGAACTTCAATAATAAATAATAAATGAAGAGAATAATTATCAGTTTTATCGCTTTCTTTCTCTTGCTCTGCATCCCAATGGCGATGCAGAGCAAGAGAAGCACTCCTATCTTACTCGATGACGACAACACTGCTACCGGGATTCATGGTTATGTAGAAGATTCATTGACCCATAACCGTCTAGCCAACGTCTCCATCACGCTGCTCCGCAATGGCAAACCCTTGAAGTTTACAAGAACAAAGGAGGACGGAACCTTCGTGCTTTCTATCACCGAAAAGCAAGCCAACGACAAACTGCAGGCCACGTTTATGGGGTATAAAAAGACAAAAACATCGATTTCATCGGGAAAAGAAACCATCATCAGTATGGCTTCAACAGCTTTTGTCTTGAAGGAAGTACAAGTAAAAGGCTCTCGCATCACAGGTCGAGACACCATATCTTTCGACCTCACCCGCTTTGCCAATGAACGTGACAACAGTCTGAAGGATGTATTGAAAAAGCTGCCTGGCGTGGATATAGAGAAGAATGGCCGTATCAACTACAATGGTAAGCCCATCAACCGATTCACTGTGGAAGGTCTCGACCTGACCGGTGGCAAATATAACCAATTGGAAGAAAACATCAAGGCAAAAGATGTGAAAAAGGCCGAAGTCATCGAGCATGACCAACCTATCAAGGCGCTCCAGAACAAGACCTTTACGGATAATGTAGTGATGAACATCGCCCTGAAGGATAGTGCCCGCGACAAACTGATGCCTACTCTCAAGCCCTACTTGCTCGTAGGGCATCCATCCCACGTAGGCGGAAGCATCAATATCATGCAAATTGGCAAGAAGAAACAGATGATGTATGATGCAGAATACGACAGAACAGGTAAAAATCTCGGCTATGCACTTAACCAACTCGCATCTTACAGCAATCGTCTGGCTCCAGCCTCCCTTCCATCATGGATATCAGTACCATCGCTTGACGCTCCTATCGACGAAGAACGCCTGCGCTTCAACACCTCGCAAAAATACTCCATCAACCATATCAAGAAGAACAAGGACGATACAGAGACTCGCATAGAAGCCAACTATCTTCGTACGGTAACCAGACAAGAGCGAGAGAACATGAGTATCTACGACCTCGGCGGCGAAGCTCCCACAGTTACCACGGAGCACAACCACAAGACGATGATCAGCGATGCCTTCAATCTGCAATGGGAGAACAAGGTAAACAAGGCTGAGCATTATGGCAACGAGAGCATCAGCCTCAGCACAGCACAAAGCGACGGTTTGTCAAACATCAACGACACGCTTACCCAACGTGTCCGCATCCCAAAGCTCGACCTATCGGCAAGTATCTACCGTCTCTTCGTCTTCAAGAAAAGTCAACTCTCTTGGCGTAGCACTGCCGACTATCACCATGGTGTGGCGGACCTCTACGTTAACGACGAGCGGAATCGCATCCGCACCAACCTTTGGCATACTGCCCACGCCTTACAGTGGATGAGGAATCGCTTCCACTGGACACAGGAATATAGAATGAGTATCGACCTCAACAATATCTATGCGAAATATCAGGAAAGAAGCGATGAAATCGGCAAAAACAGTCTTAACATCACAGGGAAGTTCACCCCTTACTGGCAATACAAGACCGAGACGTTCCGTATGTCGTTCTCTCCCGATTTCATCTGGGAACGCTTCACCTATCCACAGAAAACTTTACTTACCATATCACCCTACCTTTACTTATATAAGAAATTGGATTTCCGTAGAGAGTTGACTATCTACACAGGATACAGTACAGGAACAGGCAATGCCACCAACTACGCCATGAAGCAATATCGTCAAAGTTATCGCTCTTGGTACACTTCGAGCGACATCATTCCGATAACTCGTTCTCTTTATGGCAAGTTGAGTTACGACTACAAGCGCCCTATCAAGGAAATCTTCTTCAGCGCATCGGTCAATGCCAGCAAAAACTGGATGAACACGGCATCCGACCTACGCATCGAGGATGGCAAATACTATACCTCATTATATAAGCAGGACAGCAAGAGCAACAACCTAGGGGCATCACTCTACATATCGAAGGGCTTCTACGACCTTCATCTGAAGACCCGACTGGAGGGCAGTTACAACTACAGCAAGGGTGAGCAATACAGCAGCGGCAAAGCCATCAGCTACACCGCAGACAACTATACTGTGAAGCCTAGCATCGACTTCTCGCCGTCCTGGTGTGCCTTTAGCTATGAGGGAGAATTCTCTTTTTACAACTCGAAACGTCAAAAAATGGCGAAGTCATCGTTATTTAATTGGCGCCAAAGCGTATCTGCCACCGCTACCATCAGCCATGTGGACCTCTCCTTCTCGCTCGTACATTATCGCAATGAACTGCAAGAGGGCAGCCATCTTAACACCCTCCTTGGCGATGCCTCGGCAGTATGGAGAATGAAAAAGCTCCGCCTTTCAGCAGAGCTTCGAAACCTATTCAATAAGAAGAATTATATGGAAACCATCTATAGCGGCATCAGTACATTGACCGACTGCTATTATCTTCGCCCTCGCGAACTGATGATTTCCGCCCAGTATTCCTTCTAAACAAGAACTCCCGTCTCTTTTCAGAGATGGGAGTTCTTTGCTTTTAAGGATAAGAGACAAGGTTATAAGGGATTTTAACTTTTTTAGTTGATTTTTATTTGGAACATAACATTATTATTTGTATCTTTGCAACTGATAATATCTTGTTATTATCCCCATAATTATGCAAGAAACGAATAATATATTAGCAATATTAGATAACTACCTCCACGACAATCCTGATGAGATTGCAAAGGAGATGGCAAACGACTTCAGAAAACGAAGAATAGAGAAGAATCTGACACGTGAGCAAGTGGCAGACAAGTCAGGCGTTGCCGTCAGCAACATCACCAGATTCGAGCAAAAGGGCCTCATCTCCCTCAAAAATCTGATTGGTATCGCCATAGCTTTGGACTACACATCAGAAATCAAGAACGTCTTCTCGCACCCCAAGTACTCCACCATGGAGGAGTTGCAACAGATAAAAAGAAACGCTAACAAGAAAAAGGCTTACAGACAATGAAACATATAGAATCTTTAGCCGTGAAATATCACCAGGAGAAAGTCGGCACACTGTCATTGAATGCCGATGGAAAGGTATGCACATTCGAGTATGACAATCAGTGGTTGGCATCTGGCTTTAGTATATCTCCGTTGGAATTGCCACTGAAGCCTGGTCTTTTCATTGCCAAAGCCACCCCTTTCAACGGGAACTTTGGCATCTTCGAAGACAGCCTTCCCGATGGATATGGTAGATACCTATTGCATAAAGCCTTGCTAAAAGAGGGTATCAACGACTTTGAGCTATCTGCTCTTGACCGACTGAGCATCGTGGGCAATGGAGGTATGGGGGCATTGACCTACGAACCTATAACTTCTATCCAGACTGGACACGAGATAGAGGACTTTGACCTTTTACAAGCCAAAGCCTTGGAGGTGTTGAAGGAGCAACAGGATAATGACGCAGGATTGCTATTATATAATAGTGGTAATAGTGGCGGTTGTCGCCCAAAAGCCATTTTTACAAATGAGGATGGTCATTGGTTGGTCAAGTTTCGCCATACCTACGACCCACAAGATATGGGAAAGCAAGAGTATCATTATAATGAGATAGCCAAGCAATGTGGCATCCAAGTACCCGAGTTCAAACTGGTAAACAACAAGTATTTTGCCTGTCGTCGCTTCGACATTTCTCCAACAGGCGAACGCATTCACGTAGCCACAGCTGGAGCCTTGCTCAACGTTTCCCTTTCCAACCCCATTCTCGATTACCTTAACCTTTTGGCACTTACCGGTTATCTTACCCAGAGCCAAGAGGATGTGGAGGAGATGTTCCGCCGCATGGTTTTCAATTACATAATGGACAACAAGGACGACCACTGCAAGAACTTCTCTTTCTTGGTTCAGAAAGAGAGCGATGGCAAATGGCATTGGCATTTAGCCCCAGCCTACGACCTCACCCATTGCACCGAGGGATATAATGGTGAACACGCAACATCTGTAAATGGAACTGGGCATCCGACCGTAGAGGATATGATTGCCGTTGGCGTAAAGAATAAAATGAAGGAAAAGAGATGCCGCGAAATCTACGAAGAGGTAACCGAACAATGCTAGAATAAAAGCGAACTATCTGCGTGCGCTGTGTGGTCTATTCCTTACAACGGAATTACAATAAAAACGCCTCTATCTCTTTTTCTGAGATAGAGGCGTTTCTGTTTAATCTATTTTATTTTGCACAAACCACGAATTATTTATTCAGCTTCAGATAGTTCAACTGAACCTTAGGAGCGCAGGCATTGCTAGTCTTCTCGGTATATTCTGCCACCTTCAATGTAGCAGTACCCTTGATGTTCTCTACATCACTACCTATCTTGAAGAGATAGTTACCTGCATCTACCTTCCACTGGCTGTTAGCCTCATCGAAGCTGGCAAGATCGCGCTTTTCAAGTGTCATCTTCAAAGTCTGGCTCTCACCTGGATTCAGCAACTTGGTCTTGCCGAAGGTCTTGAGTTCCTTGGCTGGCTTCTCGTAAGCGCCCTTAGGAGCGGTGACATAAACCTCAGCAACTTCCTTGCCGGCAACCTTACCGGTATTCTTGATGGTTACGCTAACCTCGATATTGTTGCCTTTAGCCTTGACAGATGGCTTGCCAAACTCGAAGGTAGTATAGCTCAAACCATAACCGAAAGGATAAGCCACATTCTTCTTGAAGGTATCAAAGTAGCGATAACCTACGTAGATATCCTCCTCGTGGTTGCTATAATCGTACCCCTTGATGTTACCCTTGCTCCAATCCAGCAGATTCTTGTAGGTGTACATATCGTAATCCTTGGCAAAGTTGGCAGTAGATGGATGATCGGTAGCAGCGATAGGCCAGGTCATGGTCAACTTACCCGATGGATTCACCTTACCGGTCAGGATATCAGCTACAGAGTTGCCGCCCTCGATACCTGGCTGCCATGCAACGAGAATAGCATCCACACGGTCTCTCCAACTGGCTGTCTCCATCACAGAACCAGAGTTGATGATGACAATCACCTTCTTGCCCTTGGCATGGAAAGCATCAGATACACGGAAAATCATATCCTGCTCTATCTGACTGAGGTTGAACTCACCATTGATCTGGCGGTCCATACCCTCACCTGCCTGACGGCCGATAGTGATAATGGCAGCATCAGCCTTTGGCTCCTCGCTTGCCACACAGCGCTCAGTAATCTCGATTTCATCGAGCTTTGGCTGACCCTGATCCAGGAACCACATCATCGGATTCTTGTCTGCCTTCAACTTAGCCTTGGCATACTTCACATAATTCTGATAGATTTCCGTAAGCTGAGGAGTAGTTGCTACACCGATATTCTTCAAACCGGTAACCATATCTACAGAATAGCCTACATTAACGGCTCCACTGCCAAGACCACCCGACATGAAGTCGTAAGAGTTGACACCGAAGAGCGCCACGGTCTTCAAGCCATGGATAGGAAGAGCTGCATCATTCTTCAGGAGCACCATACCCTCGGTAGAACTCTGACGGGTGATAGCAGCATGAGCCTTCAAGTCTGGCTCACCACTATATTTATATCCCTTGAATCGAGGAGTCTTCACGATATATTCGAGCATACGGCGAACATTGCGGTCCACATCCTTGATATCTAACTTGCCATTCTTTACTGCATCAACAATATCCTGCACCTGAGCTGGATAACCCGGCATCATCAGGTCGTTGCCAGCCTCTACTTCCTGTTCCAGCGGAAGGTCGGCACGCTTACCAATCCAGTCAGTCTCCACGATTCCCTTATATCCCCAGTCGTTGCGGAGAATATCGGTCAAGAGACCCTTGTTGCCCTGGGCATAAACACCGTTAATCTTATTATAGGCAGACATAATAGTCCAAGGATTGCTCTTGCGAACCATCATCTCGAAACCTTTCAGATACAGCTCACGGAGAGCACGCTGGCTCAATCGCTCATCCACCTTGGTACGGTCAGTTTCCTGAGAGTTTACAGCAAAGTGCTTGGCACTTACACCCACGCCCTGGCTCTGCACACCCTGTACAAAGGCGGTTCCGATAAGACCTGTTACGATTGGGTCTTCTGAATAATACTCAAAGTTACGGCCACAGAGCGGATTGCGATGCAGGTTCATACCCGGTCCGAGCACAACATCACAGCCATACTCCAGGGTTTCGTTACCGATAGCCTCACCCACCTTGCGCACCAGGTCGGTGTTCCAGGTAGAAGCCAGACAGGTTCCGATAGGGAAACCGGTGGCAAAGTAGCTACGGCTGTCACCTTCGCGATGAGCATCGATATGAACTCCGGCAGGACCATCACACTGTACGGTAGCAGGAATGCCGAGACGAGGGATGGCTACAGTAATACCCGCAGCACCCGGCACGAACTTCTTCTGATGTCCGAGCATAGCACCACTACCCACGAATCCATCGTTACCACCGCCCACTAAGAGTTGGGCTTTCTCTTCCAAGGTCATCGCCTTGATTACTTCATCGATGTTGTTGGCATTCAGCTGAGGTGCCGATTGCGCCATCATTGTAGTTGCCATCGCTCCAGCCGCAACGGTAAGAGCCAATTTCTTGTAGTTCATCATTTTGTCGTTTATTTCGTTAGTTATTACTTTTCTGTTCTTTTAGTCGTTTCGTCAGTTCCATGCAGTCCCTGAGAATACTGCATTTCTTCAAAAACTTGCTGCAAATATAATAAAATAAGGTGGAAACGCCAAGCATTTCCACCTTTTTTTCCTGAATTCAACAAGATTATTCCCGGATTTAACAAAAGGTATAGGAAGAACATAACATACTATACATATCCCTAACCTAAGACTAGTCCCGATATTTTATCTGAAAGTAATCAAAAACAAAACATTCCTTCCATTTCAATCTTTCGCAAATTTCATCAAAAAGAAGAAAAAATACTCGAAAACCTTGTAGGAATCAAACAATTATCGTATCTTTGCCGAATTATCCAAAAGTTGGGTACTAGAATAAGAACTTTTAATAATGAAAGGTATGGAGCAGAGGAATTCATCCATCGAAATCTATCGTTCCCCAGAGGGAAACATAGAGCTGAATGTAAAATTAGAAAATGATACCGTTTGGCTTACACAAAGCCAAATGGCAGAGTTGTTTGGCCGTGACAGAACTGTGATTTCACGACATGTCAATAACTGTTTTAAAGAAGGTGAACTCGACAAATCCTTGGTATGTGCAAAATTTGCACATACCAAGAAATATGGCCGCCACGACGGCTTTGAACAGGTTGTCGAAACG
Source organism: Segatella copri (assembly GCF_019249795.2). Classification (NCBI taxonomy): domain Bacteria; kingdom Pseudomonadati; phylum Bacteroidota; class Bacteroidia; order Bacteroidales; family Prevotellaceae; genus Segatella; species Segatella copri. The sequence continues at coordinate 2,346,627 of NZ_CP156891.1, read as the reverse complement.
GAATATTATAACCAGGACGTCATTATCTCCGTAGGCTATCGTGTAAAGTCAATCAATGGTACCAGATTCCGTCAATGGGCTAATTCTATCTTGAAGCAATACATTATCAAGGGTTACGCCATCAACCAGAAACGCCTAGACAATTACAACGAACTGAAAGAAGTGGTTCGTTTGATGTCACGTGCAATTACATTGCAAGATCAAGTATCCGAGGGCGAATATAACGGACTGTTCAATGTCATCAGCGACTATGTTTATGCCCTGGATACTCTCGACAAATATGATTATCAGACATTACTCATTGACAAGACGACTCAAGCCGAGCCGTTCCATGCCACCTACGAAAATGCAATGGAAGCCATCAATGCTTTGAAAGAAAAGTTTGGAGGCAGTAAATGGTTTGCCAATGAGAAGGATGATTCATTCAAGAGCAGCATAGGTCAGATTTACCAAACCTTCGGTGGTGAAGAACTCTACGCTTCGGTAGAAGAAAAAGCAGCCATGCTGCTCTACCTTGTCGTAAAAAACCATTCATTCAGCGATGGCAACAAGAGAATTGCGGCCATGCTTTTTCTTTGGTTTATGGAGAAGAATGGCATTCTGTATGCTGAAAATGGACATAAGAGAATTGCCGACAACACACTCGTTGCCCTGACTCTGATGATTGCAGAAAGCAGAACTGAGGAAAAAGATGTTATGGTAAAAGTAGTCGTCAACTTGATTAACAAAGACAATCAATAGAATTGCCATTAAAAAACCGCACAACAGCTGTTCTACGCATGCACAACAGCTGAAAGACAAGCGCACAACAGCTGATGTGCGACCGCATATCAACTGTTGTGCGCTTCGAGATACTTACTGTTCCAACAACTTCTATTGTATCTCCGAACAACTTCAGTTACTTCTTTCAGATACTTATGACGCATTCTTCAAACGCCAATAACGCTTGAGGAAAGGCATTCAAAGCATTGCGGAAGCTTATTCAAATCATTGTAGAAATCTACTTCGCTGTATCCTTTGAGCTTCGCTTATCACGGCGATAACTGCGATAATCATCCAGCGGAATCTCAATATCAGGTTCCACCAGCTCACCCTCACGTGGCAAGGCGAACTTCTGATACTTGATGTTCAAGCCACGTTCTATCCACATACTCTCATAATAGGTCTGGATAGAGAGAATCTTACGTGTTTCCTCATCGATACCCTCCTGATGATAGAGGTCCTCGGTGCGGAAGAGCACAGGCAAATGGTTGCCATCCACCATATAAGTAGTATAGGTGAAGAGGAAGTTGGAGTCCGTCTTCAGATGGATGATACCGCCATCCACGAGGAAGTGGCGATAACGGTTCATGAAATAAGTAGATGTAAGACGCTTACGAGGATTCTTCATCTGCGGGTCAGAGAAGGTGAGCCAGATTTCCTGCACCTCATCCTCGGCAAAGAAGCGGTCGATAATCTCGATGTTGGTACGGAGAAAAGCCACGTTCTTCTGTCCTTCCTCTATCGCCTTCTTGGCACCGGTCCACATACGTGCCCCCTTGATATCCACACCGATGAAGTTCATCTCAGGATAGAGCTTGGCAAGTTCCACGGTATATTCACCCTTGCCGCATCCCAACTCCAGCACGATAGGATTATCATTGTGGAAATACATCTCACGCCACTTGCCCTTCATATCGAAAGGCACGTCATCTACTACACTATATGGATACTGGAACACGTTCTCGAAACGCTCCATATCCGCAAACTTAGCTAATTTTCCTTTGCTCATTGATTCTTTTTTTCTTCGTTTGAGTGCAAAGGTAAGCATTTAACGATAATTATACAAATCATATCATGGAATTTGTATAATATTAACGGAAAAAGTTTATTCCGCCTGAATACCGAAGTACTCGTTGAGTTCAGCGATGGCAGCACCATCGGCATTCGGAAGATCCTTCACCAGCTTGCCTTTCTCCAGCAGGAGGATGCGGGAGGAGATGTCGGCAACGAAGTTGAGGTTGTGGCTGGAGATGATGACCGTGGTGCCCTGCTCCTTGCAGATGCGCTGAATCATGTGGGCGATAGTCATCTGGGAAGATGGGTCGAGATAGTTGAACGGCTCATCTAGAAGAAGAACCTTCGGATTAATAATCATAGCTCCGATGATACCAATCTTCTGTCGGTTACCCTGAGAAAAATCACGGAGATACTTCTTGGTTCCCATGATTTCATCGTGCATAAAGCCCTCAAACTGAGCCAATCGCTCCTGCAGGGTTTCATCGTCAATGTGATAAACATCAGCGATGAAATCGAAGTATTCCTCAGGGGTGAGGAAGTCGATGAGGAATCTACCGTCGATGTAACTGCCGGTATATTCCTTCCAGGTCTCACTCTCGTTCACCTTCTGTCCATTGCTTTCCACGAAACCGTCATCAGCCTGAATCAGGTCGAGAATCAGACGGAGCAAGGTGGTCTTGCCCGCACCATTATTACCTACGAGTCCTATCAGCTCGCCCTTTGCAACACCCAGATTATCAATATCGAGTACGGTATTGCCATTATATATCTTTTTGAGATTCTGAATCTTGATATCCATTATTCTAATGTTTAATGTGTAGTGTTAAATGTTTACTTAGCTTTCCATAAACTTCTCCATGCGCTTATACTTGTTCTTCTCGAAGATGGCAGCTATCTTGGCGATGAACCATTTATGGATGGCGATACTGAAGACTGCCAGCGTTATGCAGGTGACAAACCATGCCGTCTCACCGAAGAAATAATAGACAGCACAGACACCAGCCAGCGGGAAGAGAAAGGCGATGGCATAAAGATTAATCTTCAGATTAGCTCCCTGCATGCTGAACATGGAAGTCTGGAATATCTCCAGACGGGAAGAGAAGAGTGCCGTAGGCAGATTGAAGAGATTGATGAATACTGCCAGACAGAAACCGCTGATAAGCACCTGGATTCCGATTCCTACCTGCAGGAAAAGGAACGGAAGGGTAAGCAACAAAGCGACAGCACTCACCACCATATAATAATAGAAGCAATTCTGCAGCATCTGTTTAACCTTAACAGGCTTGGTCATCAAACCATGGAAGAAGTTTGCCTCAATGCCAAAGGTCCACTGCGACAACACCACCGATGGCAGCAGGATGGCACCCGCCACATAGAGGGTAGTCATAGCCACCTTGTCCCCCATTTCCTGTCCCGCTTCTGCCGGGAGCAAGGCAAAGAGATAGGCATCGAAAAGGAAGATGGCAGCAATCATAATCACCATCGTACGGACACGCTTTGCTCTCAATGTGCCGATATATTGCAGACTGAAGAGGTTGATATGGCTGAAACCACGGAACCTGGAAACCTTCTGCTTCTGCTCGTTATAAATCTTTTCGTGATAGAGATAGATGGTAAGTCCGGCGAATACCGCTCCGGCAAGGAAGAAGATACCCGCCCATCCCATCCATACCGGGAAAAAGGAACTCACAAACATATATCCTATCAGCACGGCAAACATTCCCATCCATCCCAATATCAAGGGCCATTTCAGAATCCACTCTGTTGCCTTGCGGTAGCAGGTGATGTAGATGCCGTCAATATAAGAGAACGCCAGAAACAGAAAGAAACTGGCAATAACCTGACCTACAGGCAGGAAATAGATAAATACAGGAAGCATAAGCACTGGAAGCACATAGTTCCAGAAGCTCACGAGATTGGTAGTGAGCAGGAACTTGTTCCAGATTTTCTCCGGCACAGGTCGCGACTTCACGTAATCATCCATCGCCGTAATATCCCGCTTCATCACCATCTTCATGATGATGTCTGGAATCAGCATACCGACAACGATACCGGCTCCCAACAGGGCAGGCATGTCTTCGCCCCCAAGTTCTCCCCCATTCTCGGTGAAGCTGAGAAAGAAGCTCACGCCCATCACCACATACAGGAAGATGATGTAGCACGCCACGAAGGCATCTCGCTTATGGAAGTTACGGCGCTGCTGCAACCACCAAAGCCTTAAAAGTAATCTCAACATAAATTATTCTTTTTATGGTTTACGGGCACAAAGGTAAACAAAAATATCCGAAATCTCCTACAAAATGATAGAAATAACTTAAAAATAACATTAGATGAAAAGAAAGAGAAAACAAGAAGAGAAGAAAAGAAAGAAAAGGCATATATGTGAAAACGGCATCTCCTCACGAAGATGCCGTTCCTTCTAAACTAACATTAACTTATATATCAACTATTCATCAAAACTATTATAAACCTAAAAATTATAATACTCTTATTCAGACTGAACCGGCAAGATGTTATCATCCTCATCATAGAAGAGAGGAGCCACCTTTACGCTGCGAAGCCAGGTTGTATCATTTGATGGCACGCAGTCGTGATGGAACAGATACCACTGTCCCTTGTACTCACAGATGCTATGATGGGTTGTCCAACCTACTACAGGCTCCAGGATAACACCCTTGTAAGTGAACGGACCATAAGGATTATCACCTACAGCATAGCAGAGATAATGAGTATCACCGGTAGAGTAGCTGAAGTAATACTTGCCCTTATACTTATGCATCCAGCTGGCCTCGAAGAAGCGATGTGGATCATCTGCTGGCAATACATTACCCTCTTCGTCAACGATGACAACAGGCTTTGGCATTTCAGCAAACTGCTGCACATCATCCGTCATCATGGCTACACGAGATGGCAATGGGTTCTCCTTGCCTTCAGGGAGATGCTCATCCTTCAGAGCCTTGTTGTCCTTATACCACTGAAGCTGACCGCCCCAGATACCACCGAAGTAGCAGTAAATCTTGCCATCATCATCCTTGAACACACAAGGGTCGATGCTATATGACTTGCGGATAGGGTCGGCATTCGGAATGAAAGGACCTTCTGGCTTATCAGCTACAGCCACACCTAGATGGAACACACCATTATAATCCTTGGCAGAGAAGATGAGATAGTACTTGCCATCCTTCTCTACTACATCGTTGTCCCACATCTGCTTCTCAGCCCATGGCACATCCTTCACGTCGAGAATCACACCATGATCGGTTACCTCACCTTCCATCACGTCGTCCATAGAGAGAACATGATAGTCTTTCATCTGGAAGTGACCGCCATCATCGTCGAAGCATTCGCCGCTATCCCAGTCATGAGATGGGTAAACATACAGGCGACCGTTAAACACATTGGCAGATGGGTCTGCCATATAATCCTTTGGGAACAAATATCTTGCTTTCATTGTTGTTTATTATTTTAAGAGATGTACAATATTATCTAAAGAAATTTTACTTAAAGAGATTGACGATTTCCTTCACCACTGGCTTCACCTCGTTGTTGCGGTCGATGAGCAGTGGATAGTTGGTTCTGCCAGGGATAGGCCAGCCATTCAACCAAGAGTGACCATCGTTGACACCCCAGAAGGTAACACGACTGATGACATCCTTGTGACGCTCTACAATCTTAAAGAGATCGAGATAACGCTGATTGAAGAGTTTCTGCGCCTTCTTGTCAAGTCCCTTCACGTATGGATTGTACTTCTTCTGAAGTTCAAACTTCTGACTGATTTCCGCTCCGCCGAATCCTTCCGGATTAGGAAGCATGTTCATATCCAACTCCGTCAGCATCACCTTCACGCCTTCACCAGCAAAAGCCTCGATGCTCTTCTCATACTCAGCATAGTCAGGATAATCAAAACCATTGTGGCTCTGCATACCTACTGCATCGATGCGGAGACCCTTCGCCTTCAAATCGCGAACCAGTTTGCAGATAGCCTCTCGCTTGGCTGGCTTCGAAGTAGAATAATCATTGTAGTAGAGTTCTACGTTAGGGTCAGCCTCATGCGCAAAGCGGAAAGCCAGTTCGATGAACTCCGGACCGATAATCTTATAATATAGAGACTTGCGGTAAGAGCCATCATCCTCGAAAGCCTCGTTCACAACGTCCCAACCCTTTACTCTACCTTTATAATGAGTAACCACATTCATAATATGGTTATACATTCTGCCGATAAGCACTTCACGGCTTACCAGATTACCCTTATCATCGGTAAACATCCACTTAGGTGGCTGAGAATGCCAAACCAGACAATGCCCGATCAAGGTCTTGCCGTTCTTCTCTGCCCAGTCGGCCAACTTATCGCCATCTGTGAAATCAAAGCGATTCACCTCCGGATGATTCTTCTCACCCTTCATACAGTTTTCGGCAACTACCTGGTTAAACTGTTTCTTCACTACTTCCTCACCTGCAGGGTCTTGTCCATCAGGCAAATCGGTATTAATGGCAGCACCTACCAGGAAGTACTTACCCATAGTTTCCTGGAATGTTGGGATTTGAGCTGCAGAGTTCGCTTTTTGAGCGAAAGCTGTTGAAGCAAGCATCAGCCCCAGTGCCAGAGTTGTGATCTTTTTCATGTCTTATATCTATTTTTCTCGTTAATAATTATAGTATCTAGCTTTCTCCCTTGTGTCGGGCCTCAATCTTCTTGTTGATGTCGTCGATGACCTCATCGGTCAACTCATATTTAGAGATGATGAACATCGCCAAACCCAGCAAGATGGCAGGAATCACACATACCAGCCAACGGATACCCTCCTGTGCCAGAGGAGTCTGCTGCTCCAAATCGTTCATGAAGTAAGCACCGGCAGCATTACCTACCGACATCATGGCGAAGGCTGTAATGAAGAAGAGTGCCACGATACGGAGAGGACGGTTATGGAAGAATTCTGTCCACAGGTCACTCACCTTAACATTCTTGGTTTCCTTCTCGTCCATTACCACACGCTCCTTGGTTTGGGTAAAGCAGAATACCAGAAGGGCGAAACCTACCAGGGCAAAAATCAGCATGGCAACAAACCAAGCATTACTGTCGGTAGGAAGAGAGTTGCCCTCCTGAGCAGCTGCTGCCTGATAACCGGTCCATGCAAGAACTGCACCAGGAATAACACCACCCAAAGCCATACCTGCCTTATAGAAGATACCGGTCAGGGCATTGACGATGCCGGCAATACGCTTGCCGCTGGTATATTCTGCAAAAGAGATAACCTCTGGAATCAGAGCCCACATATATCCTGTAGCTACGATTACGCCTGTTGATTTGATGAACTGAGCGATATAAACCAGCGTGATATGATCCTTTACAGATCCCATCTTGCTGATGATATAAAGCATCGCCATACCCACGATAGCCACAGTAAGGAAGATGTAGAACATATTCTTCTTGCCCACCTTTTTCTTGATGGCAGGAACGAGTGGCATAAAGATGAAAGATGGCAAAGAGCCCAAACCCATGAAGAGTGCCATCTCGATAGGGAGATCCTTGGCTGCTGCGAGCATGGCTACCAGGATTGGAACACCTGCCGATACACAGAGTCCACCCACATTTGCCATGAACATACGTACAGAGGTAAGGATGGTTATCTCGTCTGTATCGCGAGTCAGCGAAGAGTTCAAGGCTCCGTAAGGCACATTGATCAATGTATAAAGCATAGACAAGCCTACGTATGTTACATAGGCATAGATGAGTTTGATGGTTTCTGTCTGTCCTTCCATACCATTCCAAAAACAGAGGATGGCAAGTACGGTGAGTGGCAAACCCGCCAGGACAAGATATGAACGATACTTACCCCAACGTGGATTATGCTTATCTACATAAGTTCCCACCAACGGGTCCCAGAGTACATCGACCAAGCGAACCACCAAGAACATGGTGGCAGCAACACCAGGATTAAGTCCATAGATGTCGGTGTAGAAGAACAACAGATACATGCAGATGGTCTGGTAGATGAGGTTTTGCGCCAAGTCGCCAGATCCGAATCCGATGCGTTGTAGCCAATTCAGTTTGTAGAATCCCTTAGATTCCTGTGTTACAGATGTCTGTTCCATATTTTATTCTGTCATTAAGTTTACACCTTATTATATATATAATATAAAAGATGCATATAATATATTTACTTCAATTTCTCTGCGGCAAACTTGCCCATTGCCTCATATCCCTTCGGATTGAGATGCAGCCAGTCGTCAGAATACTCAGCCTTCAGACGCTGAGGGTCTTTCGGATCGCGGGTCAGCTCATCGAAATCGATGACCTCGTCGAAGGCACCACTTTTTCTGATCCATTCGTTCACGGTCTGTCGCATCGCCTCATGCCAGTGAGAATACCAGCCGTTTCCCTTGGTTGGGGTGATGGTTCCGCCATACACCTTGATTCCCTTTGCCTTGGCTTTCGCTATCAGCACCTTGTAGCAGGCAATCAGGGTATCTGTTACATGCTCATAATTTCCGCTGCAGCAACCGATATCATTGGTTCCCTCGAAGATGATGAGTTTATCCACACCTGTCTGCCCCAGGATATCACGGTCGAAACGCTTCATGGCCGGTTCGCTCAATCCGCCCTGTACCACACAGTTGCCACCGATTCCAAGATTCAATACGCCGTATGGCTTTTCTGCATTCAGGGCATCCGAGAGGAAATCGGTCCAGCGGTTCTGATGGTTAGTAGTACTTCCACGGCCATCGGTAATAGAGTTTCCGAGGATAGCAACCACAGGAGTAGCCTTATCGGTCTTCACATCAATGGCAGAAAGATTGTACCAGTGATCCACCTCCTCGCCATCATCAAAACTCTTATCCATCGGTTTAGGAGTACGATGCAAACCGTTTACTATATAAGATGTGGTACGTGAACCACGATGGGATGTTGCATTCACTGGAGTCTGCTTACCATAGTCGATGGTAATCGTGAGGCGCTGTCCACTCTTCAAGGCATATTTCAAATCATCTGAGAAGATAGCCTTGCCAGGAGCGATGGTTACATTCTTCTTGCCATTGAATTTAAGATACTTCACGGTCTTACCATTCACAAACCAGTTGCTGTTCTTATCTGTATCTGCAATATACACCGATTTGATTTCTACCGGCTCCTTACTCTGCTCGTTGCTGAGCTTCACTCTGAGTTCCTCTCCGCCAAAAGATACATGAACCACCTGTCGACAAGAACGGTTGCTCAAGCTTTCCTTAGGCATATCTCCTTTACCAGTCCATTCCACTGCAGTAGCCCAAGTTCCTTTCCATACCTTCTGGGCAAAAGCTACAGAACTTGACGTAGCCAGTACGAGCGCCAGCGATAAGATTTTGATTGCTTGTCTATTCATTGTTATTATGATGCCTTTAATGTTTCTATTGTTGTTGACGATGCAAATTTACTAATAAGTAATGAAATAACAGCTATTTAATAGTTACCATTACTTTTCTATTTGTTTCATACCTGCAAAAAGGGCGCAAAAAGATAAAGAAACAAAAAGAAATGAAACATTTTGTTGCATTAGAATTTGTTTCTTTCATTGTTTTTTGTTACTTTTGCAGCCGTAACAACCTATTTTAAACAAGAAAACGGACAGAAAATATGAAGCATATCAGACATTGCCTCACGGCACTCTTCGCTATCACCATCTCGCTCATGGTATGGGCTGACAGTGGTGAACTTTTCACATCGGGCAAACTGTCAAGTTCGCTTATCAACTGCATTGTGCAGGATAAATACGGATATATCTGGGTGGGAACCGAATACGGACTCAACAAGTTCGACGGCTACCGCTTTACCAACTATCTGCACAACGAAGAAGATACAACCTCCATTACTGACAACATTATCTCCGACCTGCTGGTAGATAAGAAAGGTAACCTGTGGATAGGTTGTGCCAAGGGACTGATGCGCTATAATTATGAGACGAACAATTTCACCCGTCTCCAGTTTCCTGATGGCAGAAAGCCACGTATCTATTCTATGGTAGAAAGTCACAATGGCGATATCCTGCTGGGTACTGCAGGATATGGTCTCTATTCTGTAAAAGACAGAAATACCCAGAAAGGAACAGACGACCTTTTCACTATCAGACAGGAAAGGCAATACGCTGAGCGCGATTCTGATGTATTCTTTACCCATATCTACGAAGATAAGCATCATTATCTCTGGCAGAGTAGCCACCTTTCTATCTTCACCCGTTTCATCAAGAAACAAGGCAAGGTGCAGCGCAAAGACTTCAAATCGCCATGCGGAGCACCTGTAGCTTTCATCCAACATCGTCCGCAGGCCATGCTCATCGTCTGCATGTATGGCATCGTCTATTATGATTACCGGACAGGCCGCATCGCTGATGCCGGCTACGACTTTGGCGGTTATCAGAATAATGTAACCATCAACAATGCTACCTTCGACCACGAAGGCAACCTCTATATCAGCACCTCTGAACATGGTGTTCTCATGATCAGAAAGGGAAGCAACAGGGTAGAACAGTTGGAGAACAGCAACAGCAGTTTCAATCTGGCTACCGCCTTCGTCAACAATATCATTGAAGATAAGGACAACAATCTCTGGATAGGCTGTTACAACAAAGGTCTGTACCTGATCAACCAGCGCCAGCAGGCTTTCAACAGCTGGAGTTTCTCTGCACAGAACTACATCATCGGCAGCAGCGTTTCATCTATTGCACAAGGCGAAAATGGTGAAACATGGTGTACGGTACAGAACAGTGGTGTGTTCTGTTTTGATGCTTCAGGCAAGATTATCGCCCATCCCCAGTCACCTGCCGGTACTTGCATCATCTATAAAGACCGACGTGGCGATTACTGGATCAGCAATGGCAGCGCACTCTACAGCTACAACCCTCATACAGGTACATACCAGCAGAAACTCACCTTTACCAGCGCCGGCATCTACTGTATGACTGACGATGCACAGGGCAACCTTTACATTTCTGTATACAGCAAAGGTCTATATATATATAATGTGGAAAGCGGCAAGGTTACTGTTCTGAATATGCAGCAAAGAGGCGATAAAGGATTTCTCTGCAACGACTGGGTGCGAAGCATGGCGCTCGATCATACAGGCCATTTATGGATAGGAACCTCTAATGGAGTTTCCTGTCTCAATACCAAAACGCTCAGTTTCAAGGATTTCGGATGGCTCAACATTCTGAAAGACAGACAGGCGAATGGTATCTGCGAAGGAAAGAACGGCGATATTATCATCGGTACCGAAGAAGGACTCTATCTGTTTGACAGAAAGAGCAACAAGACGAAGAACTTCCCTCATGCGGAAGCGTTGAAAGGCAAGCAGGTATGCAGCATCATCAAAGACCAGAAGGGTGACTTGTGGGTAAGTACAACCATGGGCATCTGGCAGTACGAACAGAAGAACAGACAGTTTATCGGGCACATCAACGGCAACGGACTTACTACCCGTGAGTACGTGCTGGGCTCTTCCATGCATACCGCCAGCGACCTTATCGCCTTCGGAACCAGTGATGGTATCACAACCTTCTATCCTGACGTTGTCAGGGCCAAGAAGATGGAACTGGGAGATGTACATCTCACCAACTTCATCATCGACGGAAAGCCAATCAACTGTATGGTCAAAGACTTCAGCATTCCTTACTCCCAGAATTCATTCACTCTGGAGTTCTCGCTGCTCAACTACAGGAACACCGATAATATCAGTTTCCAATACCGTATCAACGACGGCAAATGGAACAGCACCAACGAAGGCGCCAATGCCGTAGCATTCAACAAGTTGAAACCGGGCGACTATACGCTGGAGGTGAGAGCTACCAGCAATGGCAGATATTCCAAGAATCCTACCATCATCAACATCAAGGTATGCGACCCTTGGTATGCATCACCCGAGGCATATCTCCTCTATATCCTGATCATAGCAAGCGTCATCCTGTATGTTATCTATACATACGAACGCCGCCGCAAGGCAGACCTGGAAGAGACCAAGATGCAGTTCCTCATCAATGCCACCCACGATATCCGCTCGCCGCTGACATTGATCATGGGACCGCTCAACAAGCTGAAAACAAGATTAACAGATGCCGAAAGCAAACAGGATATCGATACCATCGACCGCAATGCCCAGCGCCTCCTGCTTCTGGTAAACCAGATACTTGATGAGCGAAAGATAGACAAGAACCAGATGCATCTCCATTGCCAGGAGACTCCGCTCAAGGATTTCCTGCATGGCATCGTATCGCTCTACCGCTTCAATGCACAGGAGCGCAACATCACCCTTGAGCTGAAAGAAGACGAAAGCCTCAGCAGCGATAAAGGCAAGCTGAAGGTTTGGATAGACCGCATCAACTTTGACAAGGTTATCTCCAACCTGCTCTCCAATGCCATGAAGTATACCTTTGATGGCGGCGAGATTACTGTTATCATAGGTAAAGGCGAAAAGAATGCCACCATCAGGGTAGAAGATACAGGCATCGGACTGAAGGAAGAGAAGACCGACCGCCTCTTCGAACGTTTCTATCAGGGAAACAACAGCAGCGGTCTCCATATCGAAGGAACCGGTATCGGACTCAACCTCTGTAAGGCATTTGTAGAAATGCACGGAGGCAAGATCAAGGCCTACAACCGTACCGACGGCATCAAGGGTTCCTGCTTCGAAGTAAGCATTCCGCTGGGCAACAGCCATCTGCAGCCAGGCGAGATACTGGAAGAAGAAGACAAGAAGGAGCAGGAGATTACCAAAAAGAAAGTACAGGCCAACCGCAACTTCAATATCCTGATAGTTGACGATGACAGCGAGATTGCCCAATACATCAAGACAGAACTGAGCGACTGGTACCGCTTTGAGCGTGCCTGCAACGGCAAGGAGGGTTTGAAGATGCTGCTCACCGGCAAGTACGACCTCGTGATAAGCGATGTGATGATGCCGGAGATGGATGGAATCACCATGCTCAAGAACATCAAGAACAACAGTAACATTAGCGATATTCCTGTCATCCTGCTCACCTCAAAGAGCGAGGTGGAACACCGGTTGGAGGGACTTCGCAGAGGAGCCGATGCTTTCCTGGCAAAGCCTTTCGACATGGAAGAGCTGCATATCCTTATCGACAACCTGGTGGATAATGTGCGACGCATCCGTGGCAAATACAGCGGAGCACAGGGCCAGAAGGCGAAGATTGAGCAGATTCAGGTAAAGGGCAACAACGATGCCCTGATGGAACGCGTGATGAAATATATCAACGCCCACCTTGCCGATCCCGACCTCAATGTAGAGAAACTTACCGAGAAGGTAGGTATCAGCCGTGCACAGCTCCACCGTAAACTAAAGGAGATTGCTGGTGTTTCTGCCGGAGAATTTATCCGTAACCTCCGACTGGAACAGGCGGCACGACTCATCGAAGAGGGGCAGATTAATATCACGCAGGTAGCCTACTCTGTAGGTTTCAACAACCAGACCCACTTCTCTACCGTGTTCAAGAAACACTATGGCATGTCGCCTAGCGAATATGCTGAAACAAAAAGAAAAGAAAAATAAACAACAAATAAAAGAGAATAAGGTATTTTTTCGTATCTTTGCAACAGAAACAACAATAATACAAATTAACAATCTGCAAAGATATGAAGAAATACCTTATTTTATTAATTACGGTACTTACATCACTCCATGTTTCTGCACAGAGTGATGGCTCACAGTTATGGCTAGGAAAGCAGTATGCTAACTCATGCCAAGTCATCTCACAGTTGCCTAATGATGCAACAGCCAAGATTGCCAAGCAGGAGTTAGAAAACAACTGGCGTGGCAAGAATGTTGAGCTCAAGATAGACAAGAGTCTCAATCTGGGCGAGGGCTATAACATCTACGCCCGTCCTGCCCAGCAAGGCGACAACATTCAGTACGAAGCAACTATCACCGCCAGCAATCCTATCGGTTTGCTCTATGGTGCCTACGAGTTAATTCGACTTCAGAACACCGATGCCTACAACACAGGTAGCGGTAATCAGCAGAACTTCAGCAAAGCTATTGATGAGACCGAGAAGCCACAAGTGGGTCTCCGCATTCTTAACCATTGGGATAATCTCGATGGCAGCATCGAACGTGGCTACGCCGGAAAGAGCATCTTCAAATGGGAAGAAATCAAACTCGGCAAAAACGGTAAGGGCGGCAGCATCAGCAAGAGTCTGCACGACCGTCTCATCACCTATGCCCGTGCCAACGCCTCTTTGGGCATCAACGGCAGCGTACTGAACAATGTAAACGCATCGCCAAAGATGATGACTGCAGAATATATTAATAAGGTGAAGGTCATCGCCAACATCCTGCGTCCTTATGGCATCCGGGTATACCTCAGCATCAACTTCGCTTCGCCTATGGCTTTAGGCTACACCAAGACTGCCGACCCACTGGATAAGAAGGTTCAGCAGTGGTGGCAGAAGAAGGCAAAGGAGATATATGCTACCATCCCAGACTTTGGCGGTTTCCTCGTAAAAGCCAATTCTGAAGGACAGCCTGGTCCTGGCGACTACCACCGCACACATGCCGATGGAGCCAACATGCTTGCCGATGCCGTCAAACCATACGGAGGCATCATCATGTGGCGAAGCTTTGTATATGGTGCCAACCATAAAGGTGAAGACCGTGTGAAACAGGCTGTCAGCGAATTTAAGGGAATGGACGGAAAGTTCCGCGACAACGTCATCTTGCAGTCTAAGAATGGTCCGCTCGACTTCCAGCCACGTGAGCCATACGCTCCTATCTTCGACAACATCAAACAGACTCCACAGATAGCAGAACTTCAGATTACCCAGGAATATCTTGGTCAGTCTAAGCACCTCACCTATCTCGCTCCTATGTGGAAGGAATTCTTTGGCTTTGTTAATCCAGACAGACTGGTTGGAATCTCAGGTGTAGCCAATATCGGTGATGATGCCAACTGGTGCGGTCATCCGTTCTCTCAGGCTAACTGGTATGCTTTCGGCAGATTGGCATGGAATCCTTCACTTACAGCCGAGGAGATTGCTCACGAATGGCTCGTACAGACCTACGAAAACCAGGACGAGCGATTCACCAAGCCGGTAGAGATGATGATGATGACTTCGCGCGAAGCTTGCGTCAACTATATGATGCCTTTGGGTTTGCACCACATCTTCAAGTTCGACCACCACTACGGTCCGGAGCCAGATGGTTTCATCGCAAGTTATCCTTTGGAATGGTGCCCGGTATACTATCACAAGGCTGATGCTCAGGGTATAGGTTTCGACCGTTCATCCAAGGGCACAGATGCTGTCGGTCAGTACCCAGAACCATATCGCAGTCTGTATGATAACATCGAGACCTGTCCTGAAGAATATCTCCTCTGGTTCCATCATGTGCCTTGGACTTACAAGATGAAATCAGGCAGCACCCTCTGGCAGGAACTCTGCATGAAGTACAACATGGGTGTGGCGATGGTAGAAGTTTACCGCGACTTCTGGCATACCTCAGCCAAGCAGTATATGAAGGGGCATGAGCAGGAATGGCAACATACAGACTCTTTGCTCAATGTACAGTTGGAGAATGCAAAGGAATGGCGCAATACCTGTCTCAAGTATTTTCAAACCTTTTCTAAAATGAAGATCTATGAATAAGAACAATGTTTCTTCTACCGTAGACAAGTAATTAAAGAGGAAAATTCATGAAAATCTGTCGTAATCTCACTTTTTTATCGAGATTACGACAGATTTCTCGATTTAAGCCCCTAAAAGTCCTTAGGAAAATGTGATGAATATACTTAAAAGTCCTTAGGAAAATGTGATTTTCCTTGCGTAATTCACTGTTTATTAGCACCTTTGCCAAAACATATTTTTTAGCGTATGGAAAGACTACTTATATCCCAATTGTTAAAATGGAAAGACAGTCACGGAAGAAAGCCACTCATACAGGAAGGTGCAAGACAAGTTGGTTCGCACCAGTCTCTTGCCATACGAGAGAAATAACAGTTCAAAAACCACCAACATCCCCCTCTATATGCTCTTTGTTCTAGACAAAGAATTAAAGGCAGAAAGTTAGTATTTCAGCGAAAGCGGCAGTTTTTGACAAAACTGCCGCTTTCGCTTGTTTTTCATAAGCAAAAGTGTATAAAAACCGCATATTTATAACAAAATATCGAGCAAAGTGCAACTTTTCTAGAAAAAAGTTTGGTGATTTCCTAAAAAATGCTTAATTTTGCAGCCGATTAAAAATATTATTAAAATTTAGTGAAGTTTGAGATACTTCCTTATATATAATAAGGTATGACAACATACCCACCCCCACCAGTTCGGGATAAGAGTTAGAGACAAGAAATGAGCCCCCACGCTCAATAAAAGTTGGGAGAATATGTAGTGAGAAAGAAATATAAAACATTATATATTTATTAATTAATTAATTAAACGAGAGAGATTTATGGAAAAAAGACTCATGACAGTAGTTGCAGGTCTTGCTCTTAGCACGAGCATGGCTTTTGCACAAAGTCAAATCTCTGGTCACGTAACCTCTTCTGAGGATGGCAGCCCTGTTATCGGTGCTTCTATCAAGGTTGCGGGCACTAACACAGGTACAGTTACCGATATTGACGGTAACTTCTCATTGAACGCTCCTGCCGGAGCCAAGTTGGAGATTACATACATCGGTATGCAGTCTAAGACAGCCAAGGCTTCTTCTGACATGAAGATTGTTTTGGATGCAGACAATCATTCTCTGGCTGATGTCGTTGTTGTGGCATATGGTACAGCTAAGCGCCAATCTATTACAGGTTCTGTAACTGCTGTTGATTCTAAGGAAATCGAGAACCGTATCACTACTTCTGTAACAGGTGCGCTCGAAGGTGCTGCTCCTGGTGTACAGGTTAATAGCTCATACGGTGAGCCAGGTAAGGCTCCAACTATCCACATCCGTGGTGTCGGAACCTTGGTAAAGGATGCTGACCAGCCTCTTTATGTAGTAGATGGCGCAGCTTTCGATGGTAACATCTCTGAGTTGAACCCTAATGATATCGAGAGCATGTCTGTATTGAAGGATGCAGCTTCTGCTGCCCTTTATGGTAACCGTGCTGCCAATGGTGTCATCCTGATTACTACCAAGCGTGCAAAGTATGGCATCAAGCCTACTATCAATCTCCAGATCAACAATGGTGTTTACACTCGTGGTATCGGTGAGTATGAGCGCCTGAATGCTGACCAGTGGATGGAGGCATCTTGGTTGGCAATGAAGAACTACGCCATGTCGGGAAAGATGAATCTGGATGCTGCTGCGGCTGCTCAATATGCTACAACTCACTTGATTAGCGACTATGTAAAGCGAAATATCTACAATGCAAAGAATGATGCTCTGTTTGATGCAAACGGCAAGCTGATTGCTTCTCGCCTCTCTGGTTATGACGACCTCGATTGGCAGGATGGTGTTGAGCGTACAGGTCATCGTCAGGAGTACAACGTCTCTGGTGCTATAAGTGGCGAGAAGTTCAATGTTTATGCTTCTGCCGGTTACTTGAACGAGAAGGGTTATACCAAGAACTCTGCTTTCGAGCGTTTCACTGGTCGTATCAACTCTAAGTTCACTCCAAGCAAGTGGTTCGAGGCTGGTATCAACTTGAGTGCCAATGTATCTAATCGTCAGTTTAATGACAACGCTTCTGGTAATGCTTATGCTAACCCATTCTATACCACCCGTTACATGGCGCCTGTGTATCCTATGTATATGCATAATGCAGATGGCAGCTATGCGCTTGATGAGAATGGAGAGAAGCAGTTTGATGTAACCTCTGAGTACCTCTCTAACCGTAACATCGCATACGAGATGGTTGCTGACAAGGATAAGACCCGTCGTGCAGTAATCGATGCACAGGTTTATGGTAAGATTAATCTGCCATACAACTTCTCTGTGATGGTAAAGGCTAATGGTAATAACAGTACATCTAACCGCCAGACCTATAATAACCCTAACATTGGTGATGGTGCAGCAAACAATGGTCGTTTGTCCAGCCATGCATACCAGTATGCTACCTATACAGCCCAGGAGTTGCTGACATGGAATCAGACCTACGGTAAGCACAACGTAGATGTTCTTGCAGGTCATGAGAACTATAGCTGGGAGAGAAAGCTGACCCGTGGTATGAATACCAATATGGCTGTATCAGGCAACTTGGTGATGGGTAACTTCCTGACAAACTCATACTTCGATGGATTTAATGATGTAGATAAGACTGAGTCTTATTTGGGTCGTATCCGCTACAACTATGACGAGAAATACTTCGCAGACTTCTCATACCGCCGTGATGGTTCTTCCCGTTTTGCAAAGGATGCCCGCTGGGGTGATTTCTATTCATTCGGTTTGAACTGGAATGCCAAGAAAGAGAATTTCCTGCAGAATGTAGAATGGTTGAACGACTTGCGTGTACGTGCTTCTTATGGTGAGGTAGGTAACAATGCCGGTGTAAGCCTCTATGCTTATCAGGCTCTCTATGAGATTGACAAGAATGGTGGTAACACAGCCTTGATCAAGCAAACTTTGGCTGCTTCAAACATTAAGTGGGAGACAACTCAGACCGTTGATTTCGGTGTTGAGGGTAGATTGTTCGACCGTTTGAACTTCAGCATCGGTTACTTCGACAAGCGTTCTAAAGATCTTCTCTTCGAGGTTCGTTTGCCATATTCAGCAGGTTCATACCCTCATAATCCGGATATGTCTAATATGTCTCAGTATCAGAATATTGGTACCATTTCGAACCGTGGATTTGAAATCGCCTTGAGTGGTGAAATTATAAAGAACAAGGATTGGAACTGGACTGTTTCTGCAGATGCTACAACCTTGAAGAATAAGGTAATCAAGTTGCCTGGAGGTAAGGATATTCTTCATGGCGTACAGAAGTATTCTGAGGGACACTCTGCATACGAGTTCTTTACCTATCACTTCGCAGGTGTTGACCAGATGACAGGTAATTCTTTGTATGATATTGCCGATGACAAAGTTGAGGCAGCTAAGGCTGATGGTACACTTGTAACCATTAATGGCAAGAACTATACAACAGAGACAGCCAATGCTGAGCGTAAATGGGCTGGTACAGCTCTCCCATCTGTATATGGTTCATTCGGTACAAACCTCCGTTGGAAGGACTTGAGCCTCGGTGTATTGTTTACCTATAGCTTGGGTGGCAAGGTTTTCGATGCTTCTTACATGAGATTGATGAGCACAGCTTCTGCTTCATCAGCATCAGCTAACCATAAGGACATCCTGAAGTCTTGGAACGGTGTGCCTGAGGGAATGACAGAGACATCTCCAAACCGTCTCGATCCTAATGGAATTCCTGTCATCGACTTCAACCGCAGTACCTACAACAACGATACAAGTGACCGCTGGTTGACAAGCGCAGATTATCTCATCTTCAAGAATATCAACCTGAGTTACAACTTGCCAAAGGCATGGATCCAGAATATGGGTATCCAGGGCTTGCAGGTTAAGGCTGGTGCAGAGAACCTGTTCACACTTACAGCCCGTAAGGGTATGAACCCTCAGTACAGCTTCAGTGGTGGTTCTGATGATACATACGTAAGTGCACGCGTATTCAACTTCGGTTTGTCTGTAACATTCTAAGGGAATAATAAAATAAAGAGAAAATAAAATGAAAAATTATATAAATAAGATATTCGGTTGCGCTATTTTAGCTTCTGCAACAATGCTGGCATCTTGTGGCAGCGATTATCTCGAAACCAAACCGACAAGTTCTGTTGGTTCTGAGAATGCGGTAGCAACAACAGAGATGGCTTACATGGCCTTGAATGGTATCGCTCGTTGCCAGACTACTCAGCATTATGCTTTCACACAGGGCTTTGCTGGTGAGAATGCAATTATGCGTCTTTATGAGAACTTGCCAAGCCAGAATTATAATTATAATGCCTATGCATCTGGTTGGGCACCTATCCATAATCAGCAGTTCCATAATAGAACAAATACTATCTATGATGGATATGCTTGGTATTATTATTACCAGCTCATCGGTCAGGCTAACACTATCATTACCCGTATTGATGCAGCAGCAGGAAGCGAGTCTGACAAGAAGTTTATCAAGGCTTCAGCCTTGGCTTTCCGTGCTTACAGCTACGAGAAGTTGATTCACTACTACTGCTATCGTTGGCAGGACAGTAACAATGGTGCTTCACAGGGCGTGGTTCTTCGTCTTGATGAATCTACAGGCGATGCTCCATACGCAACATTGGCAGAAACCGTAGATCAGATTTACAAGGATTGCCAGGAAGCGATTACCTTGTTTGGCGAAAGTGGCATCGACCGTCCTGCTTCTGAGGTTTGGATTCCTAATGCAAACGTTGCTCATGCAGTTTATGCACGTGCAGCTTTGTTTCGCCAGGATTACCAGACAGCTCTTGATCAGGCTAAGCTTGCTAAGCAGGGTTATCCATTGATGAGCAATGCTGATTATAAGGCTGGTTTCTGTGAGCCAACATCAGAGTGGATTATGGGTAGCTATGGTGATGCTTCTGAAAATAACTGGTATTGGTCTTATGGTACACAGGGTGCTTGTAATGGTCACTATGCTACAGCAGAAGGTATGACTACAGGTGCTGGAACCATCGGCCATGAGTTGATTTCCCGTATTCCTAACAATGATGCCCGCAAGCAGAACTTCCTGACAGAGGATAAGTTCCCTAACCTTGACCTCTCTAAGGAGTCTGAGACTTACTATACATTTGGTATTCTTGGAATGGAGGATGATGACATCTATGCACAAGCAGATTCCATCGTAAAGGCTCATGCAGTAAAAGGATTAAATGCACCTTATCAGGCTGGTATCTACTATCTGGATGCAAACTTGAAGTTCTTTGTAACCGACCAGCCAGGTGTCAGCTACTTGCCATTCATCCGCTCTAGTGAGATGGTATTGATTGAGGCTGAGGCAAATTATTTCTTGCATCATGAAGCAGAAGCTCAGGCTGCATTGGTTGAACTGAATGCTACTTCTGGTCGTAACCCAGAATATACCTGCACCAAGACTGGAGAGGAGCTTCTTTCAGAGATTCAGGACTATCGTTGTCTTGAGCTTTGGGGTGAGGGCTTCGAGTGGAGCGACTTCAAGCGTTGGAACAAGGCTGTAGTTCGAAAGACTTTTAAAGAAGGTGGTAATGCACATTCGACTGTTGCTATCACCATCAATCCTGAGGATGGTAACAAGTGGACATGGGGCGTTCCTCTGAACGAGACCGACTACAATGCTGATGCAACTGCTCCGGAGATTAACTAATCAAATCTTTCGGAATAGTATAATATAATAAGGTGTATCCTTATTGCTCAACACAATGGGCAAAGGGATACACCTTTTTCTTTTTATCTCTCTCAAACATTTTCGACCTGTATGGTTGAAATAGTTTTATATTTCCTCGCAAGCCACCATTTCCGCTCCGCGGTAGATAACCACCAGCTTGTGGAGCTTTGTAGTCTTTACTGCCTCTCTGACCATATCACTGTCCGCATAGCGAGAGATTTGAGCTGAAGCCTCCTCGAAGAGCTTTTTTACTTGCTCATCTGTGGTTTGGCTCTTGCAATATTTCAACTCGATGATATATGAATCTACCATGTCCTTGTAGATGTCACAGAGCGGAGAGAGGAAAATGTCGGCATAGCCGCCGTCATTGTCCAGCTCAGAGATAGGGCGATAGAACTTGTTCTGGCTTGTCATCGCCAAGGTGAAGCCATGCACGAAAGCCTCTCCCTTCTGCTTGTCTCGCTGGGAGGAGTACTTCTTCAGGCAGTCGGCGATATACTCAAAGTATAGCTTGAATTGCCCATCGTATGCCAGTTTGCTCTCCAATTTACCCTTGCTATATCTATCATATACCAAGTCGTTCTCCTTGTAGGTGTCGAGCAGGTAGGTGTACATCTGGTCACGCACCACCTCATTCGGGATGATGAACTTGGTCTCACCCTTGTATGTTCCGTCTATCGTCACCATGCCGAAATAGAACAGCAGGCTGAGGAAGTTGTCTGGGTCGTTGATTCGCTCGGCAGGGAAGTTCTCGTTGAGCGTGCCTATCACGAATCCCTGGGTTACCAACTGCTGGATGATGCTGGCATCGTGGGCAAACTCCTTGTCGTGGCGGATGAGCATTCGCATCTTGTCATAGTCGATACGGATGTTGGTCTCTACCATGGAGTCGGGGATGTCGTACTCATTATCTATATAGTTACTAATGAAATTGAGTACCATCACGGAGTTGTACATCGTGGTCTTGCCATAGCTCTTGACGGCAAAGCAATAGTTGTCGTACCAAGGCTTCATCACCTTGATCAGCTCATCGGTGGTGTGATTGAACGGCAGGACGCTGCGGTAATAATCCAGCATCTCTCTCACTTCTTCTTCCGTGAAGCCCGTCATCTCATTGAATTTTGGGCTTAGGGAGTAGTTGGTTCCGATGTTGAATCCGCTGGTCAGGTCGTCCATGGTCACAGGGCTTACTCCCGTGACGAACACTCTGCCCAGAGTATTGCCAGCCGCACCCTTGATGGTGTTGAAGAACTGGCGCAAGTATCCCTCTCCGTGGGTCTGGTTGCGATACCTCACGAGATGCTCCTCATGGGCGAGAATCATGTTGGTGAAGTTGTCGTACTCATCGATGAAGAGATAAATCTTCTTCCCCACCTCCTGGCATTTCTGGCAAAGAAACCTCAACTTGGATACCGCATCAGGCTCCTGTTGCAATCCTTCCTTGGTACCAGCAGGAAGAATATGTGCATAGATGTCGCAGAAGAAATTGAATACAAGGCGACAATGGTTGTCCAGTCCATCCTTATAATCATCCAATCCTGCTGCCACTTCGGCAAAATTGAGGTGGATGATGAGATATGTATTATGCTTTGGTGTAGGATTCTGCCCGATGTATAGCTTGCCAAAGATTTCATCAAACTTGTCTTTCTTGTTGATGTCATAGTAATTCTCAAGCATGGAGAGGGTAAGTGTCTTGCCGAAACGGCGAGGGCGAATATAGAAGAAATACTTGTTGGATTCTTCTATTTGCTCTATGAAAGGAGTCTTGTCCACATAGTAACAATCCTCTTTTATGACATCCTCAAAATTCTGCATGCCGTATGGTATGCGCTTGCGATAAATGCGCTTTGGTCTTACTATCATAATTCAGTTTGATTATTCGTTTTTGAATCTGATGGCAAAGATAATACTTTATCTCCTAATCTCCAAAACTTTCCCGAAAAACTTCTAACACGATGCAGCAAAAATTACGTTCCGACGTAATTTTTCGAAAAGATCTTTGGTATATTCCATTTTAATTCTTCTATAAAAACTCCAGCAGTTATAGGTGCCGTTATAGATTTAGGTTATTGTTTCGATTTATGCCTCTACTTAAAATTTATGGCACATGTGCCACTTTTTTTAAGTGCAAAGATATGTGAAAGTAGAGTTCTAACCAAAAATTTTTAGATTTATTATACTAAAAAGGTGTGCCTACCAGCTGCGCGAATTCAACAAGGTGGCTGAGCAAGCATAATAATGCGGCTGAATAAGCGTAACGAGACGGCTCATCTGGCACAAGGATACGACTGCGCTGGGGCAAAGATATAGATTAGGAGGTTCAAGCAGTCGGTATCTGAGGTTCAGAGAGACTGTATCTGAGGTTCAAGCAGACTGCTTCTTGATGATTTCCACTAGGCTCGGCAGCTCTGCCGACTGCAGTCAGCAGGTCTGCCGAGCCTAGTGGCAACACCACATTATCGTACAACTACACACTCTTTAGTCGTACGACTGTATACCCTTTAGTTGTACAACCATAAGCCTACTGTTGTACAAGTATAAACTCATTGACAGTACAATAGTAGTTTTACAACTCAAACATTTTCCCAAAAATCCTTGCTTCTTTCAAAAGAAAAGCGTAACTTTGCAACCGAATATTAATTTTAGGAGGAAATCTATATGGAAGAGCTAAAAGATAAATACATTCGATTCGATTGGGCAATCAAACGATTGCTTCGTCAGAAGGCTAACTTTGGAGTACTTGAGGGATTCCTTACTGTGTTTATCGGTGAGCCTATCAAGATTATCGACATATTGGAAAGCGAGGGTAATCAACAGGAAGCCGATGACAAGTTTAACAGAGTTGACATCAAGGCGAAAAATAGCAAAGGGGACATCATCATCGTGGAGATACAGAACACAAGTGAGCTGTATTATCTGGAGCGCGTACTCTATGGGGTGGCAAAGGCTATTACCGAGCATATCAATCTCGGCAACACCTACAAAGAAGTAAAAAAGGTATATTCCATTAGTATACTTTATTTTGACCTTGGCAAAGGGTCGGACTATATCTATGTAGGACAAAACAATTTTATCGGCCTGCATACGCAAGACCAACTCATCATCAGTACCAAGGAGAAAGATACAATCGTGAGAAAGTCGCCTGCCGAAATATTCCCAACCTATATGCTAGTGCGCGTAAATGAGTTCAACAAGGTTGCCAAGTCTCCATTGGAGGAATGGGTTGATTACCTCAAAAACGGAGTCATCAATCCTGACACGAAAGCACCAGGATTGCAAGAAGCTCGCGAGAAGCTGAAATACTACTCTATGTCGAATGCCGAACGGCACGCCTACGATGAACATGTCAATGCCATCATGATTCAAAATGACGTTCTTGGAAACGCTAGATTAGAAGGGCATGCAGAAGGTAGAGCAGAAGGCAGAGCGGAAGGTAGAGCAGAAGGTAAAACTGAAGAAAAAAATGCCATCGCCCTAAAAATGCGTCAAGCTGGTCTGCCTATAGAGCAAATCATGCAATTCACAGGGCTATCGGAAGAAAATATCAAATCATTATAAACAGAATTGGTCGGTGCCTCTAATGGCATCGACCCTTTTTATGAGATAATGCATAACGAGACGGCTCATCGGGCGCAAGGATTATAATTAAAAAATACAACAAGGTGAAAAGATTTATAATGATACTATACTTCATCTGCACATACACACTACAGATGGCGGCACAAACATGGATTGGAACTTGGGCTACGGCACCGCAGACTGTGGTGAAAGCGTTTATGCCCTATAATAACAACATGACAAACCGTTCGGTTCGCCAGATAGTAAAGGTAAGCGTGGGAGGCGACGTGATAAGACTGAAACTGAGCAATATCTACTCGATGCAACCCGTAGTGATACGCTCCATCTATATCGCCCACGCCAAAGACTCCTTCAAGATTGATGCCAAATCGGCTCAATACTTCAAGTTCGGCAACAGCTACAAGGCTACTATCCCTGCCGGCAGACAGATAGTGAGCGATGCGCTGAAGTTCAATCTCAAGAACCTGGAGCGCGTAGCCATCACCATCAACTACACCTCGGCTCCCGATGTGCCTACCGTCCACATGGGCTCACGTACCACCTCTTATATCATGAAGGGAGTAACCAATGCCCACTCCAACTTCGAAAAGGCTTTCCGCGAGAACCACTGGTACAACATCAGCGGCATCGATGTGTATACTATGAGCACCAACATGAGTGCCATCGCCATCATGGGCAATTCCATCACCGACGGCAAATGTTCTACGGATAATGCCCAGAACCGGTGGCCGGATGTTATGTCGGAGATGCTGCAGCTGAAACATAAGATAACCAACCAGGGTGTACTGAACCTGGGCATCGGCAACAACCGCGTAACCGTGCCGGGCGGTTTCGGGGCACTCGCCAAGGAACGCTTCGACCGAGACATTCTGATGCAGAGCGGCGTAAAGAAGGTAATTATCTTTGAAGGCATCAACGACATAGGTGCTGCCAAGAGCGGCAACAGCGAGACGGTAGCCCGCCAGATTATAGAGAGCATACAGGGAATGATGAGGAAGGCGAAGGCCCGGAAGATGAAAGTTTATCTGGGCACCATCACGCCTTTCAAGGGTGCCGGCTACTACAGCCATTTCCACGAAGCAGCCCGACTCTATGTAAACGACTGGATTCGAAGTCAGGCAAAGAAAGCAGATGGCATTCTAGACTTCGCCAAGCTGCTTCAAGACCCGAATGATGACAGAAGGATGAAGCGGGAATATGCCAGCAACGACTGGCTCCACCCGAATCCTGCAGGCTACAAGGCGATGGGAATCTATGCTGCCGACATTATCAAATAAAAAAGCCGCCCTATTACAGGCGGCTTTTAATATATATAATAAGATGTTTTACTTCAAGACAATCTTGCAATCGTCCAGGCTCTCTACGGTAGCGAGCGCCTCATAACGGATTCCCTCCTTGCGCAGGAAGTCACCACCATGCTGGAAAGCCTTCTCGATGATGAAACCCATCGCCTCAATCTTGGCACCAGCCTTCTCGCAAAGGTCCATCACGCCCTTAGACGCATTACCATTGGCAAGGAAGTCATCGATAAAGATAACATGGTCCTCAGGAGTAAGATAACTGTTGCTCACACAAACCGTATAATCGCGGTCCTTTGTAAAAGAGTGAACCACAGAGGTAATCATACCCTCCATAGTCTTAGGCTGCTTTTTCTTCACAAATACAACAGGAAGATTGGTCAGATAACCTACCATGATGGCAGGCGCGATGCCCGAAGCCTCAATAGTAACAATCTTGTTGTACTTGATATCCTTGAAAAGGCGCACGAATTCCTTAGCTAATTCCATCATCAGAATAGGGTCCATCTGATGGTTTACAAAGCTGTCTACTTTTAAGATTCCACCAGGAAAGCATCTGCCCTCCTGCATAATTCTTTCTTTCAGTAAATCCATTATGACTTGAACTTTAATATGATTATTGGGTGCAAAATTACTACTTTTTTCGCAAACAAGGAAGTTTATCGCCCAATAATTTTGTTTTGTCTGCAATTTAGCGTAATTTTGCAGCAGAAATGAATAAGATGTT
This sequence comes from Segatella copri, assembly GCF_019249795.2. Classification (NCBI taxonomy): domain Bacteria; kingdom Pseudomonadati; phylum Bacteroidota; class Bacteroidia; order Bacteroidales; family Prevotellaceae; genus Segatella; species Segatella copri. Next base: position 2,319,955 of record NZ_CP156891.1, on the reverse strand, counting down.
CAGGGAGCATGATATGATACCCCCTATAAAACTATAAGAATATGAATCCATATATCAAACAATTCCCCGACCTCATGGCGGGCAAGAAAATCATGTATGTTCACGGTTTCCTCTCTTCTGCACAGAGCGGCACCGTAAAGATGTTGCAGGAACTGATGCCGAATGCCACCCTCCTGGCTGAAGACATCCCGGTACATCCGGAAGAGGGCATAGAGATGCTGCAGAAGATGGCGGAGACTGAGAAGCCCGACCTCATCATCGGTACCTCGATGGGAGGCATGTATACCGAACTGCTGAAAGGATTCGACCGCATCCTCGTAAACCCTGCCTTCGAGATGGGCAATACGATGAGCAGCATGACCGGCAAGCAGGAATTCCAGAACCCGAGAAAGGACGGAGTGAACGAACTGATGGTTAACAAAGGCCTCATCAAGGAATACCGTGACTTTACCGAGCGTTGCTTCCAGGACATTACTCCCGAGGAACAGCAACGTGTTTACGGTCTCTTCGGCGATGCTGATCCGCTGGTCCATACCTTCGACCTCTTCCATGAGCACTATCCACTCGCCATCCCATTCCATGGCGAGCACCGACTTATCGACAAGGTAGCATTCCACTATCTCTGTCCGGTTATCCGCTGGATTGACGACAAGCAGAACGGCAAGGAGCGCCCTATCGTATACATCGACTTCGATGCCCTGCACGACAGTTACATGAAGGCAACCAGCTCGATGCACAAGGCTTACGAAATGCTGATAGAGCATTACAACGTATATATCGTAGCCCCAGCGCCAACCAACGACCATGAATACATGGCGAAGGTACAGACTTGGGTGGAGGAATACCTCTCTACCCCAGCCTACAACCACATCATCTTCTGCAACCAGAAGAACCTGCTCTACGGCGATTACTTCATCGACCCTAGCCCATGCGATGGTTTCATGGGTACGACGATAGAATACGGCAGCGATGAATTCAAGACCTTCGAAGAAATCATCACCTTCTTCGAAAGACTGGGAGGACAGTGATTTAGTTAATAGTTTATAGCAAAAAAGGTGCAACTCACTTTCTTACTTGTGAGTTGCACCTTTTTATCTATAAATATCTTTGATTCTTATGCCTTATCCAGATTCTTCGGCAACACGAGGTTCAGGATAACGGCGAGCAGGAAGACTACTGCCACACAGTTATCTGCAAAAACGGTGCGTACAATCTCTGGGAAGATGTTGAACATACCTGTTGCAGATGTGAATCCGAGACCTACGCTGAGCGAGAGGCTCACGATGACCATGTTGCGCTGAGAGAAGCCGGTACGCGCCATCATGCCGAAACCGGCAAAGAGGATGCTACCGAACATCATGATGGTACAGCCGCCCAATACAGCCTGAGGAATCGTAGTCAATACATAACCGATAGCTGGGAAGATACCACCGATAATCATGATGATGGCACCCATGGCAATTGTAAAGCGGTTCACCACTCCCGACATCGCTGCCAAACCTACGTTCTGACTGAAAGAAGTGATAGGAGTACAACCGAAAAGACCGGAAACCGAACTGACGAAACCATCGCAGCAGACTGCCGCACCCATCTCCTTAGTCTTAGGATCACGCTTCAACGCACTGTTGCAGAGCGCAGAAGTATCACCAATCGTTTCTGTGGCAGAAACCAGATATACAGCTACCACCGAGAGAATAGCACCGATATTAAACTCAGGTGTAAATGGAAGAAGCTTTGGCAAAGCTACGATAGAGAGACCAGAAAGTCCGCTGAAATCTATCATTCCCATAAACAGCGCCAGAATGTAACCTACCAGCAGTCCTACCAATACAGAGAGTGAACGCAAGAAACCCTTGACGAAAATCTGACAAAGCAGACAAGCCAGCAAAGTGACAGAACCCACAACCCAGTTGTTCATGCTACCGAAATCAGCAGCACCCTGACCACCCGCAAAAGAGTTGGCACCAACAGGAAGGAGCGAGAAACCAATGGCTGTTACCACGGTAGCGGCTACTACAGGCGGAATGAGCTTGATCCAATACTTGGCGAAAAGTCCGAGTGTTCCTTCTACCAGACCACCAATGATGACAGCGCCTATCAAAGTACCCATACCATGAGCACCGGCAATGGCGATGGCGAGCGAAAGGAAGGTGAAGGAGATACCCATCACGATAGGAAGGCGAGAACCGATACGCCATACCGGATAAAGCTGCACCAAGGTACCGATACCGGCGATGACCATACAGTTCTGGATAAGCACGGCGCTCACCGAACTGTCCAGACCTATCGCACCAGCGAGAATCATGATTGGCGCAATATTGCTGACGAACATCGCCAGCACATGCTGAAGACCAAATGGGAGTGCTTTACCTACGGGCACTCTGCCGTCTAATTTGTAGAGATTTTCTATTGACTGTTCCATTGTCGTCATAATAATTAGAGAAATTCCATTATCCATCAATTCAGGGTCTTTTCTGAATTTGGCGACAAAATTACAAAGAAAATCTGAGAAATCGTTCCTTTTCTCCATTTTTCTCTATCCCACATGATAGAATACAAGAAGAATCTACGAAAAAAGGAAGGCTGCTGTTCATATTCCGTGCAACCTTCCCTTTTTATCTTATTAATTAATACTCCGTCTTTTCCGCATTTTCCTCCCACATGCGGAAAGCACCGAGCGCCTCATCGCGCATCAGGGCAACCATCGGCTTGTGGCGGTCTTCTATCTTGCGATCTATCTCCTCGTAGATAAACTCATCATCGAAACCTATCTTTGCCGCATCCTTCCGGTCGTTGGCATAATAGATACGGTCGAGATGTGCCCAATAGATGGCACCCAGGCACATCGGGCAAGGCTCGCAGGAGGTATAGATCTCGCAACCTTCCAGATTGAAGCTCTTCAATTTGCGGGTAGCCTGTCGGATACAGTTCACTTCGGCATGAGCCGTAGGGTCGAGGTCGATGGTTACACTGTTGGAAGCCTCAGCGATGATAATACCATCCTTGGCAATCACAGCACCAAAAGGTCCGCCACCCGTCTTCACGCTATTCTTTGAGAGCTCAATGGCTCTATGCATCAATTCTTCCTTTGTCATTGCTTAATATTTTTAGATTAATAATACCCCTTCTTTCAATTGGGGGCTACAAATATACAAAAAAGAAATGATACGGCAAGCATTTCATGCATTATTTTTTAGTACTTTTGCTGCAAAGATACACTTTTTCGCACGAATATCCGACACTTTACTACATTTTTTTGCACGAACGCCCTAAATTTCCTTAAATACGCATTCCTGTTCAACAGTTAATTATCAATAATTATAAATACCTTTATTATAAGAGTAGTTATAATTTTCGTAACTTTGTAGCCTATGAATCAAAACAATATCAGCGCCGCAGAACTCTTCCTTAGGGTAAGAGAACTTTTGATACTCCCCGAACTGGAGCCGAAGACACGCAACAAGATGATGCACGATACGCTCATCCTCTGCTGCCACGAAGGAGTAAAGGAAACGAAACAGGCTTTCGGTAACCTTTTCTCCCAGGTAGATTATCTCTGTAAGGCTCACGGCATCAAGGTGGCAGACAAGATTGCCATCCAGACCATGCGCCGGCACAGTAATTCGCAGGAACCGCTCTCAAGCGAAGATTTGAAATATGATGCACGTGCCCTAGCCATCTTCATCTCTGCCGTATTCGGAGTGGATGTTCCCCACGAGCTGAACGTGCTTATTCCCCATACCAACCGCCCTTATCAGAAAGGACTGGAAATCAACAACCACCGCATCCGCTGCATCGTGAAGAACTGGGACAGCGATTTCATCCGCGTGGATATTGACCAAGATGCTGACGAAGAGGAATATCTCGTTCAACTGAAAGATGAAGAGAACCATATCGACCATACCTATCTCTGGGATATCCTGAAGGAAGGTATGCAGCTCAACCTGCTCGACTGTCAGGTGAAACAGCCCGTCATCACTCCCCGACTTATCGTGGTAGAACCCGATTATCTGGTAGATATCAGTAGCATTGCCACCTGCTTCACGGCTTTCGGTCATCATCCCCTGCTCTATCTGCTGAACCAGATGAAGCCCCGCGCCAACACCCAGGCTACCCTGCTCGGTAACTTTGCCGGTGCTGCGCTGGATGACATCATCAATACAAACGGCAAATACCAGATGAACGAAACCATAAAGACGAATTTCAGGGAGAAAGCACTGGAGTTCTGCACCTGTCCCTGGTTTGATGCCAAGAAATTCTATACCGATGCCAGTCTGCAGGCATTCAATCTGCAGCAGGTAGTGGATATTCTCTTTCCCCGCACCGCATCGCAGGCACAGATGTCAGCCTTCCGCGGCGAAAGTCTTTACGACAGGAAGAAAGCCATCCTCGAACCTTCGTTCGTCTGCGAAGCACTCGGCATACAGGGACGTGTGGACCTGATGACCACCGACTGCAAACTGCTGGTGGAGCAGAAATCGGGACGCAACATGAATATCGAAACCCATCAGGTTGATCCGGGGTATCACAGTTATCAGCTGGAGCCCCACTATGTGCAGCTACTGCTCTACTATGGCGTATTGCAGCACAACTTCAAGCTGAGCAACGACCGCGTGAATATCCGTCTGCTCTATTCCAAGTATCAGCCGCAAGACGGACTGATGGTGGTGGCGTATTACCACAAACTCTTCCAGGAAGCCATCACTTACCGCAACCAGCTGGTAGCCGCCTCTTTCGAGATAGCCAAGGAAGGTTTTGAACACGCACTCAACGAGTTTACACCCGATGTGCTCAATGTAGCAGGCACACAGGACTTCTTCTACAATAAGTATCTGAAGCCGCAGATAGAAGCCATCACCAGTCCGCTCCACAACCTCACCCCATTAGAGGAGGCTTACTTCTGCCGCATGATGACCTTCGTGTTGCGGGAACAGATGATCAGCAAGGTGGGCGCACAGGAAGGTACCAACACATCCAGTTCCGACCTCTGGACCATGCCACTCGCCGAAAAGAAAGATGCGGGCAACATCTATACCGACCTGAACATCATCCGAAAGGAACAGAGCAGCGCAGGAAGCGGATATGATACCATCACCCTGAGCGTGCCCGACCAGGGAAAAGACTTCCTGCCCAACTTCCGCATCGGCGACATGGTATATCTCTATACCTACAAGCTGAAGGAAGAACCCGATGTGAGAAAGGCTATATTATATAAAGGTGTACTGCAGGAGATTCACAGCGATGAGATTGTGGTGCATCTCACCGACGGACAGCAGAATGCCGATATCTTCGAGATGAATCTGCCTTACGCCATAGAACATGGAACGAGCGATGCATCGACAGGCGGAAGCATCCGCAACCTGCACCAGTTTATCTGTGCACCCAAGGAGAAGCGCGACCTGCTGCTGGGACAGCGTGCTCCGCAAAGAGATGCCTCGCTTACATTAACCAGACATTACGATGATGCACTGGACGACATCATTCTCCGTGCCAAGCAGGCACAGGATTACTTCCTGCTCGTGGGACCTCCGGGAACAGGAAAGACCAGTCGTGCCCTGAAGTTTATGGTAGAAGAAGCATTGAACGATGGAACGGGAATGCCGACAGCAGAAAGCATCGCCTCGGGAGGCAAGACGGCTCAGCAGCCTGCATCCTCCATCCTCCTGATGAGTTATACCAACCGAGCCGTAGATGAAATCTGCGAGATGCTGGTAGATTCCGGCATCCCATTCCTTCGCCTCGGCAGCGAGTACTCCTGCGACGAGCGGTTCCGCCCTTATCTGATAGAGAAAGCCATCAGCGACTGTCCGAAACTCGAAGCCATCAAACAATATATAATAGGAACGCGTGTAATCGTGGGCACCACTTCGATGATGACCTCCAAGCCGTTCATCTTCTCGCTGAAGCACTTCAAGCTTGCCATCATCGACGAGTCGAGCCAGATACTGGAGCCAAATCTCATCGGTCTCTTATCAGCAGTAGATAAGTTCATCCTCATTGGCGACTACAAGCAGTTGCCAGCCGTGGTGCAGCAGAACGAGCAGGATTCAGGCATTCCTACCATCAACGACAGTCAGAAAGGTGGCATCATCGACATGAGCATCCTGCAGGACATCTGTCTTACCAACTGCCGCAACTCCCTCTTCGAACGTCTGATTCATTGGGAAGATTACGAAGAGCGCAGCGAATTCATCGGCATTCTGCGCCGCCAGGGAAGAATGCATCCCGAGATTGCAGAGTTTCCTAACCGGATGTTCTACCGTCGGGAGAAACTGGAACCCGTGCCATGTCCACACCAGTTGGAGACAGAACTGTCATACACCCTTCCATCAGAAGATGCGCTCGACGACCTGCTGAAGGAGCACCGCATGATATTCCTCCCATCCAAATTCTGCAAGGAACCGAATGTATCCGATAAGATCAATGCCAACGAGGCAGCAATCGTGGTAGACCTGCTTCGCCGCATCCACCGCTTCTATAGAGAACGTTTCGATGCCAAGAAGACGGTAGGCGTCATCGTTCCTTACCGCAACCAGATAGCCATGGTGCGCAAAGGCATCGAAAAGCTCGGCATTCCGGAACTGGAGAAAATCAGTATCGATACCGTAGAGCGGTACCAGGGCAGCCAGCGAGATGTCATCATCTACAGTTTCACCATCCAGAACATCTGGCAGCTCGACTTCCTTGCCGGCAACAGTTTCGTAGAAGACGGCGCCATCATCGACCGCAAGCTGAACGTAGCCATCACCCGTGCCCGAAAGCAGATGATTATGACAGGCAACCCGGAGATATTGCGCAATAATCAGATTTTTAGCGAATTAATGAACTATGTGAAGGAAAAAGGAGGATATTTTTAAAATTTCCCCCAAAAAGTTTGGTGATACGGAAATAAAGTCCTATCTTTGCATTCGAATTATACACAAAAGGATAAACAAGAGACATAGATACAGATATAGGATTCCGGTGCTTCACTGGCACTGGAATTCTTTATTTTTTATGCTACTTGCCAACCGATTATTAATAACATTAAAACAACAAGAAAATTATGGCTTACATGTCACAAGAAGGCTACGACAAACTCGTAGCTGAGCTGAAACAGCTCGTATCTGTAGAGCGCCCTAAGGCATCAGCCGCAATTGCTGAAGCCCGCGACAAGGGTGATTTAAGTGAGAATTCTGAGTATGATGCCGCTAAAGAGGCACAGGCTCATCTGGAAGATAAGATCAATCGCCTGAAGCTCACCATTGCCGAGGCCAAGATTATCGATACCAAGCAGCTCAGCACCGACAGCGTGCAGATTATGTCGAAGGTAGAGATGACCAACATGGCTAACAAGGCAAAGATGACTTATACCATCGTGAGCGAGAGCGAGGCAAACTTGAAGGAAGGAAAGATTTCCATCAAGACTCCTATCGCACAGGGATTGCTCAACAAGAAGGTAGGTGAGGTTGCAGAAATCAAGATTCCTCGCGGCACCATCAACCTTCGCATCGACAAGATTTCATTTGAATAAAACGGAATAAAAGGAACTATCATATCGGCAGCGATGCCCGTATGACGGTTCCTTTTTATGTTATATGTAAGCCAACCCGATATACTCTACAGAAAATGAAAGTAGCCGATGCAACGACATCAAAAAGAGAATAAGATAATATGTATTATAAATTATTAATTATAAATTGATTAGCGATTATGGCAAGCATTTTTTCAAAGATTGCAGCAGGAGAGATTCCTAGCTACAAGTGTGCAGAAAGCGACAAGTTCTATGCTTTCCTCGACATTAGCCCTATCGGCAAAGGTCATACTCTGGTAATTCCCCGTAAGGAAGTTGATTACATCTTCGATATGGAAGACAAAGACCTGGCTGAGTTTGAGGTTTTCGCCAAGAAGGTAGCCAAGGCTATCAAGGCAGCCTTCCCATGCAAGAAAGTGTCGCAGGTTGTTTTGGGGCTGGAGGTTCCTCATGCCCATATCCACCTCATCCCAATGAACAGCGAAGCTGATGTAAACTTCCGCAAGGAGCATCTCAAACTCACAGAGGAAGAGTTCAAGGAAATTGCTGATAAGATCTATACAGAATTCAAGAAACTTTAAATGCAAGAAGTTTCAAACAGAAAAAGAGCTGCGAATATGCTTCGCAGCTCTTTTTATATCTTTATTTCATAAGCTCTTGCTTAGACGAACTCATCGCCTTTCTTCATCTGCACCTCGTTTACATATTTACGCACCAGGGCAGAAGAATCTTCTTTCTTGCATATCAACAATACATTGTCATTCTCGGCTACTATGAAACCATCCAGTCCGTTCAATACAGCCAACTTTCCTTTAGGCAACTTGATTACATTGTTGTGACAATTCTCCATCATCACATCGCTATCAATAACCACGTTGTCATCGCTGCTCTTCTGCATCGCCTCGTAGATACTGTGCCAGGTACCCAGATCAGCCCAGCCGAAGTCACACTTCATCATATAGACATTGCTAGGTTTGTCAAGCACTCCGAAATCTACTGATATATTAGGATAAGAAGAGAAGCTCTCTTTCATGTATGCATTCTCTGTCTCCACACTGAATTCGGGATACTGTTTATCGTAATCACGGAGTACAGGGGGCAGAATCTTGCAAAAACACTCACGCAGATACTTCACATTAGAAAGGAATAAACCCGTATTCCAATAGAACTCTCCACTCTCTACAAAAATCTTGGCAAACTCTCTTTCCGGTTTCTCTGTAAACGACTGCACCTTATACAATCCGTTGCCGATAGCTTCACCCATCTGAATATATCCATATCCAGGTTCAGGACGGGTTGGTTTCACACCCATCGTCAGGAAACGGTCATGTTCAGCCACAAAAGCCAGACCTTCCAATACGTTCTCCCGGAAAGCATCTTCATTGAAGATAGCCTGATCCGAAGGAGTTGCGATGATGCAGGCATCAGGATTGAGCATCGAGATGCGATGATTGGCCCATGCCATGCTAGGTGCCGTATTGCGATGAATAGGTTCCGCCAATATCCGTTCTGCAGGAACCTCAGGCAACTGTTCCTTTACCAGTTGAACATATTCTTCATTTGTGTTGATAAATATATGGTCGGCAGGCACGATCTTTGCCATACGGTCAAAGGTTTGCTGAAGCTGGGTGCGCCCCACTCCAAAGAAGTCGACAAACTGCTTCGGATAGTTGCTGCGGCTGCAAGGCCAGAGTCTGCGGCCCTTACCTCCCGCCAATATCACACAATAATTATTTCCGTTACTCTTCATATCTTGAGTCTAATATTTTGTTGGTTTTCAAAATTCATCTGTAAAGTTAGTGATTATCCGTGAAAGTGCCAAAGATTTTCTTGAAATTTAATAAAGTGGACTATAAAAACAACAAAAATTTAATGTTTCTGCATTAAAAATGCATTTTTTGAAAAAAAAGTCACTAAAAAGTTTGTCAGTTCAAAAATTATTAGTACCTTTGCAACCGCAAATAAGCAAAGTGGTATTTGCCCAGATGGCGGAATCGGTAGACGCGCTGGTCTCAAACACCAGTGGAGCAATCCATCCCGGTTCGATCCCGGGTCTGGGTACCAAGATGGAGAGAAGTTTACTTCTCTCCTTTTTTCGTTTATATACCTTAGTATATATACACATTTATCCCTGCATATCTACCCACTTACATCCTATCATATCCCCCATTCCACGAAAACGTTTACAGCGATTTATTTAGAATAAGCCTTTCTATTTTTGGTTTTTCAAAAGATAATATTTATCTTTGCAGAAGAAATAACTTATATATAATAACCCAACAAACCGAAAAAATAGATGAAGAAATTTTTTAGCATGGTATGTGCTTGCTTGTTGGCGCTAAGTGCCCAGGCAACCGACATCAAGAAGTATGATGCTCTTTACGAGAATCTACCATTCCAGATGGAGAAGGTGACCCGTCCGCAATTCCCAGCCAATGAGGTAAACCTCAAGGACTTTGGTGCTATTGGAGATGGCTCTTCTCTCTGTACCACAGCCTTTGCCAAGGCTATCGATGCGCTGACTCAGAAAGGCGGCGGCAAACTCATCGTTCCACAGGGCGTATGGTTCACAGGTCCTATCGTATTGAAGAGCAACATCAACCTGCATCTCGAAAAAGGTGCAGTCATCCTTTTCTCACCAGATGATGCCCACTATCCTTTTATAGAAACATCGTTTGAGGGTTTGGATACACGCCGCTGCCAGTCGCCTATCTCTGGCCATCATCTTACCAACGTGGCAATTACCGGTCAGGGGTGCATTGACGGAAACGGAGAATACTGGCGCCCATTGAAGAAGCAGAAGGTTACCGCTGCACAGTGGAAGCAGATTACTTCACGTGGCGGTGCATTCAAGAGAGCCGATTACTGGTTCCCATCAGAAGGTGCATTGAAGGCAGACAACAGTGCCAACATGAATGTGCCTAAAACTCCAGCTTCAGAAGAAGAATGGAATGAGATCAAGCGTTTCCTCCGCCCTGTAATGATCAGTCTCGTAAACTGCAAGAACGTTTGGCTTAATGGTGTCATCTTCCAGAATTCACCTGCATGGAACATCCATCCGCTGATGTGCGAGAACGTTCTTATAGAAGATGTATTGGTTCGTAACCCTTCATACGCTCAGAATGGTGACGGTCTTGACCTGGAGAGCTGCAAGAATGCACTTATCGTCAACTCTACTTTCGATGTAGGCGATGATGGTATCTGCATCAAGAGCGGTAAGGATGCTGACGGAAGAAAGCGCGGCATTCCTTGCGAGAATGTCATCGTAAACGGCTGTACCGTATTCAAGGGGCACGGTGGTTTCGTTGTTGGCAGCGAGATGAGTGGTGGCGTAAAGAATATCAAGGTGAGCGACTGCCAGTTCCTCGGCACCGATGTAGGTCTCCGTTTCAAGAGTACCCGCGGTCGTGGTGGCGTAGTAGAGAATATCTACATCGACAACATGTCTATGTTTGATATTCAGACAGATGTCATCACCTTCGACCTTTACTACGGTGGCAAGTCTGCCGTTGAGGTTCTCAACGATGGCGATGAGGCTAAGAGCCAGAAGGTACAGAAGTTCAAGGTAGACGAGACAACACCTTGCTTCCGCAATATCGACATCAACCATGTCATCTGCCGCACAGCCCGTCGTGCAGCTTACTTCAACGGTCTCCCAGAGATGCCGGTAAGCAACATCCATATCAGGGATATGGAGGTAAACAATGCTGAGTACGGTATCGTCATCAACCGTACTGACGGCGTGAAGCTCGAAAACATCAAGGTTAGTGCAAAGAATCACACCTTCGATGCAAAGAACTCGAAGAATGTGACTGTCAACGACAAGACATACAAGAAGATTGATGAAAAGGGTATCACCCTCGATTTCTAATATCGCCTTGATGATAAAAGACAGATTAGACATTCTCCGTATCTGTCTGAAAAAACGAAAAGGAGGTAAATACCTATCGATGGCATTTACCTCCTTTTCGTTTATAATAATCGACAGAAAAAACAGACTTCGTTTTAAATTAAAGGACCAAATTTGTAGCCTCTAATCCTTGAAATCTATACTCAATTCGCCAGTTCCTAAAAGATTGTAACTCATGCGATGATATGGAGTGACTCCAAATTCCCTGATGGCAGCACGATGCTTCTTGGTAGGATAACCCTTGTTGCCTTTCCAGTCGTACTGCGGATATTCTTCTGCCAGCGCATCCATGTAATCATCACGATAGGTCTTGGCAAGGATGCTGGCAGCTGCAATAGACAGATACTTGCCGTCACCCTTTACGATGGTTGTATAAGGCAAATCCTTGTAGGGTTTGAAGCGGTTACCATCCACGATAACTGCCTCCGGACGAACCTTGAGCTGGTCCAGGGCACGGTGCATAGCCAGAAAACTGGCGTTGAGGATATTGATTTTATCGATTTCTTCGGGAGTAACAATGCCCACGGCCCAAGCTACAGCATCACGCTCTATCTGCTCGCGGAGCGCCTTGCGCTTCTTATCTGTGAGCTTCTTACTGTCGTTCAATTCGGCATTCTGATAACCGGGCGGAAGGATAACGGCTGCTGCATATACGCTGCCTGCCAGACATCCTCTGCCAGCCTCATCGCAGCCAGCCTCTACCATATCCTTATAATAATGACTTTCTAACATAATTATGATGAATTTTACGTGCGCTGTATGCGGCTAAAAAGTCTTTATCTTTAGAACATCATAGCCACGCGTTTTACGCCCGCTACAAGCGCATCTATTTCTTCCTTGGTGTTGTACAAGGCAAAGCTGGCACGAACGGTGCCGAGAATGCCGTAGCGCTCCATCAAAGGCTGAGCGCAATGATGACCGGTACGTACAGCGATACCCAGACGGTCGAGCAAGGTTCCCATATCCATGTGATGAATATCACCAACCAAGAAGCTGACAACGGCATCTTTGCCCTCCTGTTCACCAAAAAGTCTGATTCCATCGATGGTTCGCATCTGCTCCATACAGTAGTGAGTGAGTTCCTGCTCGTGCTTGGCAATGTTATCCATGCCGAGCGCAGAAACATAATCGATGGCTTTTGCCAGACCGTGGGTAGCTACATAATCAGGAGTACCAGCCTCGAACTTGAAAGGTAACTTCTCGAAAGTAGTCTTTTCGAAACTTACGCTCTCAATCATTTCGCCACCGCCCTGATAAGGAGGCAACTTGTCGAGCCATTCTTCCTTGCCGTAAAGCACACCGATACCGGTAGGACCATAAATCTTATGTCCGCTGAAAGCGAAGAAATCGCAATCCATATCCTGTACATCCACAGCAAAATGAGGAGTACTCTGAGCGCCATCCACCATGACAGGCACATCGTGCTCATGAGCAATCTTTATCATCTCTTTTACCGGATTCACCGTACCGAGCACGTTGCTCACCTGGGCGATGCTCACGATTTTAGTGCGTTCGGTAAATAAATTGGCGAATTCATCGAGGTTAATCTCACCTTTATCGTTGATAGGGATTACACGGATGGCGATTCCCTTCTTGGCAGCCTGCAACTGCCAAGGCACGATATTGGAGTGATGTTCCATGGTAGAGATAATCACCTCGTCGCCCTCGCTCATAAAGGCATCGCAGAACGATGAAACCACGAGATTCAGACTCTCTGTTGTGCCACGGGTAAAGATGACTTCCTCAACCTTAGGCGCATTGATAAACTTGCGCACGGTTTCGCGGGCTGCCTCATGAAGGTCGGTAGCCTGCTGAGAGAGATAGTGAACACCACGATGCACATTGGCATTTACATTGAGATACTCATCGCGCATGGCATCGAGCACGCACAATGGCTTCTGTGTGGTTGCCGCATTATCCAGATACACCAATGGCTTATCATAGACCTTTCTCGATAAAATCGGGAAATCTGCTCTTACTTGATTGATATCATACATATTTTTAAGAACTTAACTCCTTTAAAAGGATATTATCTACTTGCAAAGCTTGCAGCCCTCGCACTTATTGAGTTCACCACGGAATCGCTTCTCTACGAGATGATGCAGGCGATCACGCAATGGCTCCAGTTCCATCTTGTCGATGACCTCGTTGATAAATGCAAACTGAAGGAGCAACTTAGCCTCCTCGCGGCTCACACCACGCTGCTGCATATAGAACAGGGCGGCATCGTTGAGCTGACCAACAGTACTACCGTGCGCACACTTCACATCATCGGCATAAATCTCTAGCATCGGCTGGGTGAACATACGGGCTGTCTTCGTAGCACAGAGGTTCTGGTTGGTTTCCTGAGAAACAGTTTTCTGGGCACCATGACGAACCAACACTCTACCGGCGAAAGCACCACGTGCCTCACCATCGAGCACATACTTATAAAGTTCGTTGCTGGTACAATGACCCACCTGATGATCGATGAGCGTATTGTTATCAACCACCTGGTTCTTGTCGGCAATCACACAACCATTGCAGAAGCACTCAGCTCCCTCGCCCTTGAATACGAGGTCAAGACGGTTGCGGGTAATACCGTTATGAAGGGTGATGACGTTATGGTTTACACGGCTGTTAGCCTGCTGCTCGATATAAACGTTACTGACACGGCGATTCTTGTAATGAGTCTCCTCCAGACAATAGAGGTCGAGACTGGCATTCTCGCCAACATAAGCCTCGATAACCTGGGTAGCGAGGAAGTTCTTGTCATCGGCTGCATGGTCGCAGAAGAGGAACTTAGCCTCAGCACCCTGTTCCATCACGATGAGTACACGGCGGTTTACCATCAAATCTACATCCGAACGGAGAATATTGATGACCTGAATAGTTCGCTCTACCTTTACATTCTTTGGAACATAAATCAGCAAGCCATCCTGTGCCAGGAATGTATTCAATGCGGTGATGCCATCTTCATCGGTTTTGGCAATCTTAGCGTAGTATTTCCCGATGAATTCAGGGTTTTCTGCAGCAATCTTGTTCAAAGAGTCCACAATTACGCCCTCCGGAAGCTCTACTTTAGGCAATGCTTTGTTATAAAAAGCATCGTTCACCACGAAGTAGAGCGAAGTGCTCAGATTAGGCACATCGCAGCGGAAAGCTTCGTATGGATCTACCGGAATTTCCAGACGGTTCAAGTTCAAGCCATAGTCTGGCTCGAAGATGGCGCTCATATCTGTGTACTTGTATCTTTCTACCTTTCGGGAAGGGAAGCCCAAGCGACGGAAGTTCTCAAACGCAGCATCGCGCACCGCATTGAGCACCTCAGCACTGTTCTTCTTGATCACTCTCGAAGAAGACTGATACAAGTCTAAATATTGTTTTTCTGAAAGCATAGCCATCCTCCTTATTATTTCTCATCTACTTCAGCCTTAATCCAGTCGTAGCCACGAGCCTCAATCTCCTTGGCAAGTTCAGGACCAGCAGTCTTCACGATTCTACCCTTATAGAGTACGTGAACCACACTTGGCTTAATCATATCGAGCAGACGCTCATAGTGAGTGATGACGATGGCAGATGTCTTGTCGGTATGCATCTTGTTCACACCGTCAGCCACGATACGCATCGCATCCACATCGAGACCAGAGTCGGTTTCATCGAGGATAGAGAGCTTTGGCTCCAGCATAGCCATCTGGAAAATCTCGTTGCGCTTCTTCTCACCACCCGAGAAACCTTCGTTTACTGAACGGCGAGCCAACTTGCTATCCAATTCCACCAATTCGCGCTTCTCACGCATCAGCTTCATGAATTCGCTTGTATTCAATGGTTCCAAACCCTGATACTCACGCTTGGCATTGATAGCCGCACGCATGAAGTTGGTCATGGATACACCAGGAATCTCCACCGGATACTGGAAAGAGAGGAACACGCCTTCACGGGCACGGTCCTCTGGCTTCATATCCAGGAGGTTCTTGCCGTTGAAGATAGCCTCACCCTCGGTTACGGTATAGAGAGGGTTACCTGTGAGCACAGCGCTCAAGGTTGACTTACCGGAACCGTTAGGTCCCATGATAGCATGTATCTCACCATCGTTGATAGTCAGGTTGATACCTTTCAATATTTCTTTGCCTGCAATAGTTGCATGCAGATTCTTTACCTCTAACATAATTTTAGTCAATTTTTATCGATTTCATCGAGAATTATGATAACTATCCTACGGTTCCTTCGAGTGAAACACTCAGGAGTTTCTGTGCCTCTACGGCAAACTCCATAGGCAACTTGTTGAGCACATCCTTGGCATAACCATTTACGATCAAGCCGACAGCCTCCTCGGTAGGAATGCCTCGCTGATTGCAATAGAAGAGCTGGTCTTCTGAAATCTTCGAGGTAGTTGCCTCATGCTCGAACACGGCTGTGTCGTTATGGGCATCCATATATGGGAAGGTATGCGCTCCACAATCGCTGCCCAGCAACAAGGAGTCGCAGGAACTGTAGTTGCGTGCATTGTCGGCATTGGATGTGGCACGAACCAGACCTCGATAGGAGTTCTGGCTATGACCTGCCGAGATACCCTTCGAGATGATGGTACTCTTGGTGTTCTTACCCATGTGAATCATCTTGGTACCGGTATCAGCCTCCTGATAGTTGTTGGTAACAGCTACGCTGTAGAACTCAGCTACAGAGTTGTCGCCACGCAAGATACAGGAAGGATACTTCCAGGTAATCGCAGAACCCGTCTCTACCTGAGTCCAGCTCAACTTAGAGTTCACACCGCGCAAGTCGCCTCGCTTGGTTACCAGGTTCAGCACACCACCCTTACCATGCTCATCACCAGGATACCAGTTCTGAACGGTAGAGTATTTCACCTCAGCATTATCCTTGACAATAATCTCTACGATAGCCGCATGGAGCTGGTTCTCATCACGCATTGGCGCTGTACATCCCTCCAGGTAAGAAACGTAGGCACCATCATCGGCGATGATCAATGTACGCTCAAACTGACCGGTGTTACGGGCATTGATGCGGAAGTAACTGCTCAACTCCATCGGGCAGCGGACGCCCTTAGGAATATAAACGAATGAGCCATCACTGAATACGCAACTGTTCAAGGCTGCATAAAAGTTATCACGATAAGGAACCACGGTTCCCAGATACTCTCTTACCAGATCAGGATGCTCCTTCACAGCCTCACCAATACTGCAGAAGATGACGCCCTTCTCACGGAGTTTCTCCTTGAAGGTAGTCTTCACCGACACAGAGTCCATGATGGCATCTACAGCGGTACCGCTCAAAGCCAGACGCTCCTCCAGAGGAATACCGAGTTTGTCGAATGTTTTCTCCAACTCAGGATCAATCTCCTGGTTTTTTGGCTTCTTTGCCAAAGGGTCGGCATAGTATGAAATCTCCTGGTAGTCAATAGGTGGCACGTGAACGTGTCCCCACTTTGGCTCCTTGAGCGTCTTCCAGTAATTGTAGGCTTTCAGACGAAATTCGAGCATCCAGTCTGGCTCTCCCTTCTTCTGCGAGATCAGGCGCACAACATCCTCGTTGAGACCCTTTTCTATGATTTCAGTATGTACATCGGTGGTAAAACCATACTCGTATTTCTGGTCTATCACATCCTTGACAACCTGATTCTGTTCTTTCTCTATTTCTGCCATTGTTATTTAGAATAACCGTTCGTTATTTTAACCCTAAATAGGGATAAGCCGCTGAGGACTCATCCCTACCTTATTATATATATGATAGAGCGAAAAACAAATGAATTCTTCGCTTTTCGTTCTTCACTCTTCACTTTATTAAAGCTTCTGCTCTACCTCGATCTCAGTGAAGGTCTCGATAACGTCGCCCTCCTGGATATCGTTGTAGTTGACGAGGCTCAAACCGCATTCCATACCGGTAACCACCTCCTTAACATCGTCCTTGTAACGCTTCAAGGCATCGATTTCTGCAGTACGTATCACGATACCGTCACGGATGACGCGAGCCTTATCCTTAGCGTGTACCTTACC
The DNA here is from genome assembly GCF_019249795.2 of Segatella copri. Taxonomy (NCBI): domain Bacteria; kingdom Pseudomonadati; phylum Bacteroidota; class Bacteroidia; order Bacteroidales; family Prevotellaceae; genus Segatella; species Segatella copri. The sequence goes on along the minus strand of NZ_CP156891.1, from coordinate 2,302,539 downwards.
CTCGGTAACGAGACAACCGGCAATAGTACCCACCTTAGAAATCTTGAAGGTCTGCTTAACCTCAACCTGACCGGTAACGATTTCCTTCTTCACCTTGTCGAGCATACCAACCATCGCACTCTTGATATCATCGATAGCATCGTAGATGATAGAGTATGTGTTGATCTCAACACCCTCACGGTCGGCAGCCTTACGAGCATCGGCAGATGGACGAACCTGGAAACCAACGATGACTGCATCTGAAGCAGATGCCAGCATCACGTCGTTCTCTGAAATCTGACCCACAGCCTTGTTCACCACGTTCACCTGAACCTTCTCGGTAGAAAGCTTGATGAATGAGTCGCTCAAAGCCTCAACAGAACCATCGGTATCACCCTTCACGATGACGTTCAACTCATGGAACTCACCACGTGCGATACGGTGAGAGATATCACCCAGGGTCAAGCGCTTCTGAGTACGCAAGCCCTGCTCACGCTGCAGCTGCTCACGCTTGTTGGCGATTTCGCGAGCCTCCTGCTCTGTCTCGATTACGTGGAACTGGTCACCTGCAGTAGGCGCACCATTCAAACCGAGGATGATAGCTGGCTCAGCAGGAGCTGCTGACTTGATGTTGGCATTACGCTCATTGAACATCGCCTTGACACGCCCCCAAGAAGTACCGGCGAGTACGATGTCGCCTACCTTCAGGGTACCGTTGGCAACCAATACGGTAGAAACATATCCACGACCCTTGTCGAGAGAAGACTCGATGATGGTACCTGTAGCACGACGGTTAGGGTTAGCCTTCAAGTCGAGCATGTCAGCCTCGAGGAGCACCTTGTCGAGCAAATCGTGAACACCGATACCCTTCTTGGCACTGATTTCCTGGCACTGATACTTACCACCCCACTCCTCAACGAGCAGGTTCATGTTAGCCAAGTCCTCACGGATACGGTCTGGGTTAGCACCTGGCTTATCAATCTTGTTGATTGCGAATACCATAGGCACACCGGCAGCCTGGGCATGAGCGATAGCCTCTTTGGTGGTAGGCATCACAGAGTCATCGGCTGCGATGATGATGATGGCGATATCGGTAGCCTGGGCACCACGGGCACGCATGGCGGTAAACGCCTCGTGACCTGGAGTATCAAGGAAGGTAACCTTGCGGCCACTGTTCAGCGTAACACTGTATGCACCGATATGCTGGGTAATACCACCTGCCTCACCGGCAATCACATTGGTATTGCGGATATAGTCGAGCAAAGAGGTCTTACCATGGTCTACGTGACCCATGACGGTTACGATTGGAGCACGTGGAACCAAGTCGTTCTCATCATCCTCTTCCTCGCTCACGGCCTCCTGAACCTCGGCACTCACGTATTCGGTCTTGAAACCGAACTCCTCAGCTACCATATTGATGGTCTCTGCATCCAGGCGCTGGTTGATAGATACCATGATACCTACGCCCATCAGTGTAGAGATAACCTGAGTAACGCTGATATCCATCATCGTAGCCAACTCGCTAACGGTAACGAACTCAGTAAGTTTCAGGGTCTTGCTTTCCTTCTGCTCCTGACGAGCCTGATCCTGCAACTTCTCCTGAACAGCCTCACGCTTCTCCTTACGGTACTTAGCACCCTTCTTGTTCTGACTCTTGCTGGTCAAACGTGCAAGAGTCTCCTTAACCTGGCGTGCTACAGCCTCGTCATCAACCTCGATCTGGCGCTGATTGCTGCGGTTGTTGTTATTGCCGCGATTATTATTGTTATTATTTCTGTTGCGGTTCTTGTTCTTCTTGTTATTACCGCCGTTGTTGCCATTACCTCCGCCATTATTCTTAGCTTCGGCAATGATGTCAACACGTTCTTTGTTGATACGAACACGCTTTTTGCGCTCATTGTGCTGTTGAGCCATTTTCTCCTCACGTTCCTTGCGGCGCTCCTCCTTGGTTTTCTTCTTAGGACGAGTGCTCTGGTTGAGGGAAGACAAATCTATCTTGCCCAACACCTTAGGCTCATTAGCAGTAAACTTCTTCTCACTCTTGAGAGTAAACACGCTGTTATCTGCTGCGCCAGCAGAATGCTGTGCAGTTTCATTCTTAGCATGATGATGCTCTTTCTTTCCCTGAGGAACATTCTGCTTATTCATCTGAGCGTTTGACTGCTGTGATTTCTGATGATTTTCCTGTTTCATTTGCTGTTTATGCTGAGAAGCCTGTTGTGGCTTCTGTTCCTTCTTTTGCTCAGCCTTAGGAGCGTCTTTCTTCTGCTCAGGACTGACGGCAGCAGTCTCAGGCTTTTCCGCAACAGACTCTGCAGCAGGCTTCTTACCGATATTGTCCAAGTCAATCTTTCCCAGCGGCTTATACTGCTGCCGTCCATTAGACTCCAACAAGCTTTCAGCGCGATTGTCCTTCTGCTCTGGCGCACGCTTCTTATCTTTTGCTTTTTTGGTAAAGAGTTTCTCAGCCTGATCACGAACCTCTCTGTCCTGACTGAAGGCATCATTCAATGCCTTGTATTGCTGGTCGGTGAGTTTGAAGCTCGGTTCTGCCTTGACATCTCCCAGGTCTTTTCTTTTCTCTAGGAATTCAACTGCCGTCTGAAGTCCTATATTTAATTCACGTAGTGCTTTATTTAATCTGATGCTCATAAATTATTTATTCTCCTATTTTTAAAGTTAGATTCCCTGCAAGCACTCGCTGGCAAGGGAATTATTGTTCGAATTCGGCGCGCAACACGCTGAGTACATGATCAACGGTCTCCTCTTCGAGGTCGGCCTTCTCAATCAGCAAGTTGCGAGGTGCATTGAGTACCTGCTTGGCAGTATCAAGACCGATGCCCTTGATAGCATCGATAACCCACTGGTCAATCTCATCAGAGAACTCATCCAAGTAGATATCCTCATCGGCCTCATTCTCGTCTACCTCACGGAATACATCGATGGTATATTCTGTAAGCATAGAAGCCAGTTTGATGTTCATACCGCCACGGCCGATAGCCAAACTAACTTCCTCAGGCTGCAAGTAAACCTCTGCTTTCTTGTTCTCATCATCAACATTGATTGAAGAAACCTTGGCTGGAGCCAACGCACGCTGAATGAAGAGTTTGGTATTGCTTGAGTAGTTGATGACATCGAGATTCTCGTTGCAAAGTTCGCGAACGATACCGTGAACGCGGCTACCCTTAACACCTACACATGCACCAACCGGGTCGATACGCTCATCGAATGTTTCAACAGCAATCTTAGCACGCTCTCCCGGAAGACGGGCGATACGGCGGATTGCAATCAGACCGTCTGCAATCTCAGGAACCTCAGCCTCCAACAGGCGTTGCAGGAAGATTGGAGCAGTACGGCTCAAGATAATCTTTGGATTATTGTTCTCGTTGTCTACACGAAGGATGACCGCACGAACAGTCTCACCCTTGCGGTAAGTATCACCAGGAATCTGCTCAGTCTTAGGCAACATGAGTTCGTTGTTCTCATCATCTACAATCAGAACCTCGCGCTTCCAAACCTGATAAACCTCACCAGAGATAACCTGACCTACGCGATCCTTATATTTGTTGTAGAGTGAATCATGCTCCAACTCAAGAATCTTGGAAGCCAAAGTCTGACGAAGAGTCAAGATGGCACGACGACCAAACTTATTGAAGTCAACCGTCTCACTTACATCCTCACCAACCTCGTAATCCGGCTCAATCTTACGAGCCTCAGAAAGTGTAATTTCCTTATTTTCATCTTCAACTTCGCCATCAGCAACAACAATACGGTTGCGATAAATTTCGAAGTCACCCTTGTCAGGGTTCACGATGACATCAAAGTTTTCGTCACTACCAAAAATCTTGGCAAGTACATTACGGAAGCTCTCCTCCAATACACTTACCAATGTAGTACGGTCGATATTCTTTGTTTCTTTAAACTCGCGGAATGTATCAATCATACTCGCTGTCAATTCTTGCTCTTTTTTAGCCATAACTTAATTGAAACTAATTATGTATTTTGTATATTTTACTTTATCCATCTGGTAAACGTGATCAACCTCCTGCTTAACCGGACGTTTTTTACCTTCAACCTTTACCTTTTCTTCAACGCCAACTGTGAAGTCATTTCCTTCAACAGCTTTCAAGATACCCTTCACCTTCTTGCCGTCGGCATCAAGCACCTCTACATCCTTGCCAATGAAATTGATATACTGCTGCGGAACTTTGAACGGTTGACCCAAGCCTGCAGAGCCAACTTCGAGCTCATAGTCTTCCTCGTCACGGTTCAAATGATCCTCAATATACTTACTCAAGGCAACACAATCCTCAATCCATACTCCATCGGCATGGTCAATCTCAACAACGATTCTATCGTCGGGACTGATTTCAATGCTTACCAAGAAATATTCCTTATCTTGGAGCCATTCTTCAACTAATTTTTTTACGACGTTTTTATCAATCATATATACCTTATTAAAATAAAATGAGGAACTCTTGTGAGCCCCTCATTCCACTGAACGTTGCAAAATTACAAATATTTTTGTGATTAGCCAAAAAAAATGCAACTTTTTATTCGCAACGTGCACATTTTTAATCGATTGTGCACGTTTTTGTACTTATTTCTTCACAGGATGCAGTATTTTTTCGTATTCTGATGGAGAATTCAGCAATTTTACTGCTTCCTTAATCTGCTTGTCGTAACGCATGGAATTCTGGATGGCACCGCGCTGGAAATAATAGGCAGAAACGATGTCATTTTCCAACAGATGCTTGATGTAATCCTTGTTATAATCCAGATCCTTTGCCACATTATGGCTCAGCTTTTTCTTCAAAGCCTCAAACTCTGCCTTGGCATCATCGTAGTAGCCTTCAAACTTAGCGAGTTTTTCCAAGTCCTTGAGATACTTTTCTGTTTCACGGTCGTACTGGAAGTTAGCCTTCAACACGCGTGTCTTGAATTCATCATAGTCGGCATCGGTCAGCGAGAATTCCTTCGCAGGAGCAATAGCAGGATGCTTGGCGATATAATCAACCTCATAATTAAGCATCACCTCATTACTGTCGCGGGCACCAGCCAGATAGAAGGCGATGTTTGGCAAAGAATCAGGCTTTACTTCTACATCCGGCTTCACACCACCTCCATCTCTCACTTCTCTGCCACCTGCGGTATAGAACACCTTGGTAAGAGAGTCGGGAACATGCTCCACATAACCGCCCTTATCGTGCTTATAGTTGAGTGCCTGAACGCATCGACCGCTAGGAATGAAATATTTAGCAGTAGTGAGTTTCACCTGTCCGTTATAAGGCAAATCCATGGTAGTCTGCACCAATCCCTTTCCATACGTGCGCGTACCTAATATTACAGCACGGTCATAATCCTGCAGACTGCCGCTCATGATTTCACTAGCACTGGCAGAATTCTCGTTCACCAATACCACCATCGGCATAACGGAATCTATCGGTTCAACCGTGGTCTTATAAACATGATTAGAACGCTGCAACTTTCCCTTCATCTCCAAGACTGTCTTACCTTTAGGCAAGAACATATTGATGATACTGACCGCTTCGGTAACAGAACCACCACCATTATTACGCAGATCGAAGACAAGGCTATTGGCTCCTTGCTTTCTCAAATCGATGAAAGCACGACGCACTTCCTTGGCAGACTGCTCGGTAAAGGAATTGAAGTTGATGTAACCGATGTTACCCTCCAACATGCCATAATAAGGCAAGAACGGCAACTGGATGGTACGGCGTGTTACCTTCACCTTCATCGTCTTGCCTGTACTTGGACGCTTAACTTTCAGCATGAAAGAAGAACCCGGTTCACCACGAAGATGATCGCTGACATAGCTCACCTCCTTATTGGTCATATCCTCATCATCAATACTCAGGATGATGTCACCCTTCTTCAGTCCCACTTCTGCAGCAGGCATATTCTCGTAAGGCTCGCTGATACAGACGCGCTGCAACTGGAAATTGTAGCGTATCACCGCACCTACACCCGCATACTTGCCGGTGAGCAGGTTCTTGAGTTCCTTCATCTTCTGCTCTGGATAATAGGTAGTATAAGGGTCAAGACTACGCAACATGGCATTGATACCATTTCCGACCACAACTTCAGCATCGAGCGTATCAACATACATCAAATCGAGATTCTTGTAGATGGCATTGAATATTTCCATATTCTTTGCGGCTTTGAAGTCATGATCTTTGTCAACCTGGGCAAAAGTAGGAACCGCCAGGAGCACCATAAGCAAGGAGAACAGTATTCTTTTCATTGTTACCTTATTTAATTGTATATGATTCAACTTATTGGTTATTTCCTCCCCCTCTTCACGGCATTCGCCCTCGGGAGAAGTTTTCGACCACAAAAGTACTCATTTCTTTGCGAAAAACACCATAAAATAGGCAAAAAGTGGCACAAAGATAAGAAAAAATACACTTTTTTAGGGAAAAAGCGAAAAAAGTCAGCAAAAAATTTGGCAGAATGAAGAAAAGTTAGTACTTTTGCACACGCAAATAAGGAACGTCATGTTCTTTACAGAAAAAACGCTTCAATAGCTCAGTTGGTTAGAGCACCTGACTGTTAATCAGGGGGTCGTTGGTTCAAGCCCATCTTGAAGCGCAAGAGAGTTTCAGGTTAGCCTCACAACTCATCTTCTTTCATAGCAAACTGCTTCAATAGCTCAGTTGGTTAGAGCACCTGACTGTTAATCAGGGGGTCGTTGGTTCAAGCCCATCTTGAAGCGCAGAAAAGAGTCGCAAGTTTTACTTGTGACTCTTTTTGTTTATCCACATTTTATCCCACTTTGCATTCTCCATTCCCATTTACAAATACTATATCCGGCAATAACCAGAGAAAGCAAATCGGGTAGGAGGTAAATGTTACTCATAAGAGGCATTTACCTCCTACTTTCGCATTCACCGACCTCCCACACCACCGTACGTGCGGTTCCGCATACGGCGGTTCCTACTTTGGGTGCCATTCGAGATACGAACCCATCAGCGTGACATACCCTGTCTTACGAAGACTATCATTGCTGATAGCCATTTTCAAAATAGGACTGTCTGCTACACGCCAATACCCAAGACGGCTGTTGCCCCACATATAGGCTTGGTATTTATCTATACCACACCTTACGAGGTTGGCAATCCTCGTCTTGACTCTCTTCCAAGACTTCCATATACACATGCGTATTCGTCTGCGCAGCCATTTGTCCGTTTCAAGGAGCAGTTGCTTCATATTTGCAAGATGATAGTACCCCACCCATCCTCGTATGTATTCCTCTAGCTTTTGCTTCCATTTTTCATATCCCCATCCATTGCTCCGATTCGTAAGTTCCTTTAGTTTGGCTTTCATCTTTGCTTTGGATTTGGGATGCACAGTCAGTTGGCATTTGCCTTTGGATACATAGAAGGAGTAGCCGAGGTATTTCACACCACGCACATACGAGACGACCGTCTTCTCCTTGTTCACCTTGAGGTATAGTTTACCTTCTATGAACTTGGTGATGGACTCCTTGACTCGCATTGCCGCTCGCTTGGACTTACAAAATATCATTGAGTCATCGGCATAACGAACAAAGGGGAGACCTCTGCGTTCGAGTTCCTTGTCCAACTCGTTGAGCATGATGTTGCTCAGCAGTGGACTCAACGGTCCTCCTTGGGGAGTTCCCTCCTCACTTGCCTCGAAGAAGCCCTTGTTTATCACACCGCTGCGAAGATATTTGTGTATAAGGCTGACAACCCTCCCATCCTTGATGGTTCGGCTTAGGATTTCTATGAGTTTGCTATGACTCACCGTGTCGAAGAAGCGTTCCAAGTCTAAATCGACAACGTATATATAGCCATTGTCGATTATCTTCTGCGCTCCCCTAAGTGCATCGTGGCATCCTCGCCTTGGGCGGAAGCCGTAACTTCGTGACGAGAACTGTCGCTCATAGATGGGTGTCAAGGTTTGGTTGATGGCTTGTTGCACCAATCGGTCAACCACGGTGGGGATGCCCAACAGGCGCTTCTTGCCATTGTCCTTCGGCATCTCTACTCGACGGACTGGGTTCGGACGGTATGAGCCGTCCTGCAAGGAACGTATCAGAGAATCCTTGTTAGCCAAGAGCCAAGGGAGGAGTTCCTCACAAGACATCTTGTCGATACCGCCGCATCCCTTGTTGCGAACCACCGCTTTGTAGGCTTGGTTCAGGTTATCGGGACTAAGGATTCGCTCCAACAAGTGCTCCTTGTCGAATGGTGCTTCCACGATGTTGTCTTCACACATCCACATGAAAGTCTGCGCTCCCCCATACCATTCGGATTCCGTCCTAGCTCTTTGGGGGCAGCCATTAACTTTTGCCAATGTTTTCTGCGTTCTTACTTTCATAAGGTATGTTTCATTTACTATCGTTTAATATAGGTTCTGTCCTTCATGCGCTATATCGAAAAGCACACTACTATGACATCTGCTGACTTCTCACGGCTAGCTTTACTCCTTGCCTTTCGCAACATAGCTATTCGACAAGTCCGTGAGACCTCCTCGGATAAGGGCATTGTCTTTCCATCTTATACCCACTTCATTTACACCAACCGTTCCGAATAGCTATAGGGCTTTGGTTTGTATAGCAACCTTACCCACGGTCATATGCCTTGTATGAAGTTTCTGTCCGTTAGGTCAGATGTTTGCCGCCGGCTTCTTTCAGATTTCACCTCACGATGAACACCCTTGCCTTTGGCTATGTAATTCCCGCTATTAGGGCTTACTCGGGACTTGCACCCGTTAGACAATGCTCGTGCCGAGCATACTATCAAAAAAGGCACATTCCGATCGGAATGTGCCTTTATATATAATAATGTGTCTAATACGCAGATTATTCTACATCATTGTTGTGATCCAAAGAGTCGTTGAACCCCTTAGGAGCCTGCTCATCATTACGATGCTCGTAACGACGTGGCTGACGAGCTGGACGCTCACCGCGACCTTCATGACGCTCATCACGACGACCGCGACGCTCACCGCGCTCAGGACGTGGACGACGCTCACGCTCTACATAGCCCTCTGGCTTCTCCATCAATACACGATGAGAAAGTTTGTACTTGCCAGTCTTAGGATCAATCTCCATCAACTTCACCTTGATCTTGTCGCCTTCCTTGATGCCAGCCTCTTCAACTGTCTCAAGACGCTTCCAATCAATCTCAGAGATGTGGAGCAAACCATCCTTACCAGGGAGAATCTCTACGAAGCAACCGTAAGGCATAATAGAGCGAACAGTACCCTCGTAAACCTCACCAACCTCAGGAACAGCTACGATAGCCTTGATCTTAGCCAAAGCTGCATCGATAGAATCCTTGTTAGGAGCAGATACCTGGACGTGACCCTTACCATCAGTCTCCTCGATAGTGATTGTCGCACCAGTATCCTCCTGCATCTGCTGGATAATCTTACCACCAGGGCCGATGACAGCACCGATGAACTCCTTAGGGATATCGAATGCTACGATACGTGGAACCTGTGGCTTCATCTCAGCACGTGGCTCAGAGATAGTCTCCATCATGCAGTTGAGGATGTGCTCACGACCAGCCTTAGCCTGCATCAAAGCCTCCTCAAGAATCTCGAAGCTCAAACCATCACACTTGATATCCATCTGTGTAGCAGTCAAGCCATCGCGGGTACCAGTGGTCTTGAAGTCCATATCACCCAAGTGGTCCTCATCACCGAGGATATCACTGAGGATAGCGTACTTGTCCTCACCTGGGTTCTTGATAAGACCCATAGCGATACCAGAAACTGGCTTCTTCATAGGAACACCTGCATCCATCAGGGCGAGAGTACCGGCACAAACAGTAGCCATAGAAGAAGAACCGTTAGACTCCAAGATCTGGCTTACCAAACGTACTGTGTAAGGGAAGTCTGTAGGAATCTGGCCCTTCAAACCACGCCATGCCAAGTGGCCGTGACCAATCTCACGACGGCCTACACCGCGCTGAGCCTTAGCCTCACCTGTTGAGAATGGAGGGAAGTTATAGTGAAGGAGGAAGCGCTGGTAGCTCTTCTCGAGCACACCGTCGATAAGCTTCTCATCCATCTTTGTACCAAGAGTACATGTAGAGAGAGACATAGTCTCACCACGCTGGAAGATAGCGCTTCCGTGAGGCATTGGGAGTGGAGATACCTCGCACCAGATAGGGCGGATTTCTGTAGTAGCACGGCCATCAAGACGCAAGCCCTCATCGAGGATGCAACGGCGCATAGCATCGCGCATTACGTCATCATAGTAACGGGTAGCCTCAGCGTGCTTCTCCTCCAAGTCTTCCTCAGAAAGATCGGTATGAGCAGCGTCATACTTCTCGAGGAAATCAGCCAAAACCTTGTCGAAAGCATCCTGACGTGCATGCTTCTCCAAAGCCTGGTGGTTGATATCATAAGCTGGCTTGTAAAGCTCAGACTTAATCTGCTCACGGAGTTCCTCATCGTTGATCTCGTGGTCATACTCACGCTTCACGTCAGTACCCTTCTCCTTAGCCAACTCATACTGGAGTTCGCACATAGGCTTGATAGCCTCGGCAGCCACCTTGAGGGCACCAATGAGATCCTGCTCAGAAACTTCCTTCATCTCACCTTCTACCATCATGATATTGTCCTTGGTAGCACCAACCATGATATCCATGTCTGCCTCTTCCATCTGCTGGAATGTAGGGTTTACAACATACTCACCATTGATACGAGCTACACGAACCTCAGAGATATAGTACTCGAAAGGAATATCTGAACAAGCCATGGCAGCTGAAGCAGCGAAACCTGCGAGGGCATCTGGCTGGTCAACACCATCGGCTGAGAGCAACATTACCTGTACGTAAACTTCTGCATGGTAGTTAGAAGGGAAAAGTGGACGCAAAGCACGGTCCACAAGACGAGAGGTAAGGATTTCCTCATCGCTGGCTTTGCCTTCGCGCTTGGTGAAACCACCAGGGAAACGACCTGCAGCACTGTACTGCTCACGATAATCTACTTGCAAAGGCATAAAATCTGTACCCGGAACTGCATCCTTTGCTGCACAAACAGTTGCGAGAAGCACTGTGTTACCCATGCGGAGAACCGCAGCACCATCAGCCTGTTTTGCAACTTTTCCGGTCTCAATTGTGATGGTTCTTCCATCAGGCAACTGAACACTTTTTGTAATTACGTTCATCTAAATTAAAAAACTTATTGTTTTGTCTAACATCTAAAATATCTAAAACGCTGCAAAGATACCTCTTTAATTATTAATAAACAAATAAATCAGCAATTATTTTCCACTTTTTTTAATAATTTATCTATAGAAGGTGCATTATTCGCAATTTTATTACTATCTTTGCACTCGATAATTTTGCAAAATAATAAAATTCATGAAGATAACTAGACTCTTTTCAGTGGCAGCGATTATGGTAGCTGCACTGGCTTTGACTTCTTGTAACAACAAGAAATTCCACATCAACGGCAATATCACAGAGGCTCAGGACTCTATGCTCTATCTGGAGAACATCAGCCTGAACGGTCCTGTGAAAATCGACTCTGTGAAACTGGGCGAGGATGGCGCCTTTGCCTTCGACGAGGCTGCCATGGACTCTGTTACCCCAGAGTTCTACCGCTTACGCATCGCCAACCAAACCATCAATCTTTCCATCGATTCTACAGAAACTGTCAAGGTAAAGGCGGCTTATCCGCAGATGAGCTTCAAATACGAAGTGGAAGGTTCTGAAAACTGCAACAAGATCAAGGAGTTGTCTCTTAAGCAGATGACTCTCCAGAGCAATATCAACGGGCTCGTGAAAGATCCTAACATCGGCAACGATTCTATCGAATCCATCGTAGGCCGCATGCTCCAGGCTTACAAACAGGACATCAAGACCAACTACATCTTCAAGGAGCCAATGAAGGCATACGCTTACTATGCGCTCTTCCAAACTGTACAGTTGGGCAATGTGAATACGCTTATCTTCAACCCTCGCAACAACAAAGACGACGTGAAGGTATTTGCTGCCGTAGCAACCAGTTGGGACACCTACTATCCTGGCGCTGAGCGTGGCAAGAACCTCCACAATATCGCCATCGAGGGAATGAAAGACATCCGCATCATCGAGAACCAGATGGCACAGCAGCAGATTGAGGCCAGCAAGGTGAGCGTAAACGGATGCATCGAACTTGCACTTCAGGACAACAAGGGACAGGTACGCCGTCTCTCCGACCTCAAGGGCAAGGTGGTACTGCTCGACTTCCATCTCTTCGCCAGCAAAGAGAGCACCAAGCGCATCATGATGTTGCGTGAACTCTACAACAAGTATCATGCTGCCGGACTGGAGATTTATCAGGTATCAGTAGACCCTGACGAGCACTTCTGGAAGACCTCTACCGCTGCCATCCCTTGGATTTGCGTACGCGATGAAGATGGCATTCAGGGCAAGAGTCTGGCTCTCTACAATGTCCAGAGCATTCCTACCTTCTTCCTGATCGACCGCACCAACACCCTGCAGGCACGTGATGCACAGATTAAGGACATAGAGGCAGCCATCAAGAACCTTCTTTAAGATAACCAGGAGTTAGAAGTTTGGAGAAAACAGTTTCGGCTTTTCATCTTCCAGCTTCTAACTCTTATTCTTTAACGTCAGTTCTGTATCTGCTTTCATGATAACATAGATGGCAATATCAGAATACGAACTATACAAGGAACTTAAGAACAAAAAACGATAAACTTTTAAACCCTAAAAAATGAATAAGAAATTTTTAGCAATGGCAGCCTTGGGGCTTATCACAATAGGAGCGCAGGCTAAAGTAAAGTTGCCACACATCTTGGGTGACAACATGATTTTACAGCAAAACACAGAGGCTAGCCTCTGGGGATGGGACAAACCAGGAACCACCGTAGAGGTAACCACCTCATGGTCTGGGCAGAAATATTCTGCCAAGACCGGAAAGGATGGCAAATGGGCTATCAAAGTACAAACCCCGAAGGCGAGCTACACCCCACTCTCCATCACTTTCGATGATGGCGAAAAGACCACTCTCAACAATGTGCTGGCAGGAGAAGTATGGGTTTGTGCAGGTCAGAGCAACATGGAGATGCCTGTAAAAGGATTTGGCAACTGCCCTGTAGAAGGTTACAACAAGGCGGTGCTAGAAGCAAACCAGTACAAAGGCATACATTACGTAAAGATTCCTAGCGTAATGAGCAGTAAGCCGTTAGATGATGCCAACTGCGAATGGAAGGAGGTTAACCCGGAAACCGTAGGCGATGCATCTGCTACAGGATACTTCTTTGCACAGGTAGTAAACAAGACTCTTGATATTCCGGTAGGTCTGGTCATGGCAAACAAGGGTGGAAGCCGTGTAGAAAGCTGGCTCGACCGCGACTACCTGAAGAAGAACACCAAGGAAGAGCTCGACTCTGTAAAGATGACCAAGAACCCTAAGTTTAAGTGGGATTTCCTCTACCCTCTTCTCTGGGGTAACGGAACTTTCCACCCTATCCTCAACTATAGCGTAAAGGGTATTCTCTTCTATCAGGGATGTTCTAACGTGGGCGACCCGGACGGCCAGTATACCAAACGTCTTGCCGACCTCGTTGCCCAGTGGCGCAGAGACTTCAAGCAGGGCGAACTGCCATTCTATTTCGTACAGATTGCACCTTATCATAATGGCGACGTAAATGGCGATTGGGGACCTAAGCTCCGTGAACAGCAGTTCAATGCAGCCAAGGTGATTCCAAACAGCGGCATCGTCTGTACCGAAGACCTGGTTTACCCATACGAGGTTGAGCAGATTCATCCATGTCAGAAACAGCCTGTAGGCGAACGTCTTGCACTCCAGGCACTCAGCAAGACCTATGGCATGAAGGGACTCTTCAGCGAGAGCATGACCTTCAAGGAGATGAAGATTGTAGGTGATACAGTAAAGGTGCATTTCGACAACACCTACGGAGCCTACAACCGCTTTGAAGGTATCGAAGGTTTCGAAGTTGCAGGCGAAGATAAGGTATTCCATAAGGCTACAGCCAAGCACTTCTGGCAGGAAGGCAACGATCCTTGGAATGAGTGCGTCATCGTAACCAGTCCTGAGGTAAAGAAACCAGTAGCCCTTCGCTACTGTTTCCGCAACTTCCAGCTCGGCAATATGGCAAATGCAGGCAACCTGCCTCTCTTCCCATTCCGTACAGATAATTGGTAAATATCAGATAACCAGCGGCCGATCTTTGTTCAGCAGTCAAAGACCGGCCGCTTTTCGATTATAACATGATGATAAATTCTTTTCCATTATACATTAATCATAAATGAGTCACGTATTAGATAAGTTTCAGTTTTGCCCGGTTTGCGGCTCTAATCATTTCGAAATCAACAACATCAAGAGCAAGAAGTGTAAGGACTGCGGATTCTCTTATTACCTCAATCCAAGCAGTGCTACGGTAGCTCTCATACTCAACAGTAAGGAAGAGCTCCTGGCAGTAAGGCGCAAGAAAGACCCAGCCAAGGGAGCACTCGATTTGCCAGGCGGTTTCGTCGACATGGATGAAACAGGTGAAGAAGGTATAGCAAGAGAGGTAAAAGAGGAAACCGGACTGGATGCAACTGACGTTAAGTATCAGTTCAGCTACCCAAATCTCTACCTTTACTCAGGTTTCATGGTTCATACCCTCGATATGTTCTATGAAGTGAAGGTGAAAGACGACACTCATATAGAAGCAATGGACGATGCTGAAGAATCATTCTGGATACCATTGAGCAGACTCAATCCTGATGAGTTTGCATTCGATTCCATACGCAAGGGGCTCCATCGTTATTTGGAAACAAAATTGGGGTAAAAAGGGTTCAATACAGCCAAATATGGCTCCCAAACATTAAAAAAACCAAAAAAAACACCATATAATAAGGTATAAGCAAAAAGTTTACTTACTTTTGCCAACCGAAAAAATTGTGTATAAGCTTATGCAAGAGAATTTAGTAATCGTCGAGAGCCCTGCGAAGGCTAAAAAGATCGAAGAGTTTTTAGGTAAGGACTATAAGGTTATGTCTTCTTACGGTCATATCCGTGACCTGAAGAAGAAGGAACTTAGTATAAACGAGAAAACCATGGAACCTGATTATGAGATTCCAGAGGAAAAGAAAAAACTCGTTACAGAATTGAAAACGAATGCGAAGAAAGCCAAGAAAATCTGGTTAGCATCCGATGAGGACCGCGAGGGAGAAGCCATCAGCTGGCACCTTTGCGAAGTACTGGGATTGGATGAGGAGAAGACAAACCGTATTGTCTTCCACGAGATTACCAAACAGGCTATTCTTGACGCAATCAAGAACCCACGCCATCTGGACATGAACCTGGTGAATGCCCAGCAGGCACGTCGTGTACTCGACCGACTGGTAGGTTTCAAGCTTTCTCCTATCTTGTGGAGAAAGGTTAAGCCAGCCCTTTCTGCAGGTCGTGTACAGAGTGTTGCTGTCCGTCTGATAGTAGAACGTGAGCGTGAAATCCAGAAGTTCCAGAGTGTTCCATACTATCGCGTTACCGCTATTTTCGCCCTGATCAGCGACAGCGGCAATGCAACAGAGGTAAAGGCAGAACTGGACCAGCGTTTCAATACCCACGAAGAGGTTGAAGCTTTCCTTGAGAAGTGTAAAGACGCTAAGTTTATGGTTGAATCTGTAACCAAAAAGCCTTTAAAGCGTTCTCCTGCACCACCTTTTACTACTTCTACTCTGCAACAGGAGGCAGCACGCAAGCTTGGTTTCACCGTTGTACAGACCATGATGATAGCCCAGAAACTTTACGAAAGCGGACGCATCACTTACATGCGAACCGATAGCGTAAACCTCTCTACGCTCTGTTCCAACGCCAGCAAAGATGAGATTATCAGAGAATATGGCAAGGAATACAGCCAGACTCGTGCCTACCACACCAGTTCAAAGGGTGCACAGGAAGCGCACGAGGCTATCCGTCCTACATATATGAATGAACCAACCATCGAAGGAACCGCTCAGGAGAAGCGCCTTTACGAACTCATCTGGAAGCGTACCATCGCATCTCAGATGGCTGACGCACAACTCGAAAAGACAACTATCAACATCAATATCGGCAACACAAGCGAAAAGTTTGTTGCTACCGGCGAGGTTGTTTCATTCGATGGTTTCCTCAAGGTTTATCTCGAGTCAACCGACGATGAAGAGCATGCTGAGGATTCTTCCCACATTCTTCCAGCCCTGAAAGAAGGCGATGAATTGCAGCGCAGAGAAATCCTTGCTACAGAGAAGTATTCTCTGGCTCCTGCAAGATACACAGAGGCCAGTCTGGTGAAGAAACTGGAAGATCTCGGCATCGGCCGTCCATCTACCTATGCTCCAACTATCAGTACCATCCAGCAGCGTCAATACGTAGTAAAGGGTGACAAGACGGGTGAAGAGCGCACATTTACCATAGATTCTCTGAAGGGCATCAAGATAACCCAGAAGTTGAAGAAAGAGATGGCAGGCTCTGAAAAGGGCAAGCTTCTGCCTACTGATATCGGCATCGTAGTAAACGATTTCCTGATGGAGAACTTCCCGAACATCATGAACTACAACTTTACAGCAGACGTAGAGAAGAAGTTTGATGATATTGCAGAAGGAAAGACCGAATGGACCAACTGGATGAAGGATTTCGACAAGGGCTTTGAGCCTGAAGTGAAGGAAGTCCTGGAAGCCCGCAACCAGCACAAAGCCGGCGAGCGCAATCTCGGAAATGATCCAAAGACCGGAAAGCCAGTATTCGTCAAGATTGGCCGTTTTGGACCAGTGGTACAGATTGGTTCTGCAGAAGACAAAGACAAGCCTCAGTTTGCCCAATTGCCATCAGACAAGAGCATCGAAACCATCACCCTGGAAGAGGCTTTGGAACTCTTCAAGCTACCAAGAGAACTCGGTGATTATGAAGGCATTACTGTAACAGTTGGCTCTGGCCGATACGGCCCTTACATCCTCCATAACCGCAAGTATGTTTCTATTCCAAAGGAGGATGATCCGCTGACCATCACACTGGATAGAGCCATCGAACTGATCAAGGAAAAGCGCGAAGCCGAAGAGAAGCGCCATCTCAAAGTTTTCGATGAGGACGATAAGATGGAAATTCTCAATGGCAAGTATGGTCCATACATTGCTTACGACGGCAAGAATTACCGCATTCCAAAGGCAAAACATGAGAGTGCAGAGGAGCTTACATACGAGGAGTGTATGGAAATTATCAAAGCTGCTCCAGAACCAAAGGCTAGAGGCAGAAAGAAATCATAAACATGCCTCATTGACATAGAAACAGAAGAAAATGAAGTCAATCATCATCATAGGATACATGGGCGCCGGCAAGACAACGGTCGGCAAAGCCCTCGCCAAAGACCTTGGCGTTATGTTCTACGATCTCGACTGGTATATCGAGAGCCGAATGCGCAAAACCGTTAAACAGATCTTCGATGAAGTTGGAGAAGAGGGATTTCGCAAGATAGAGCACAATATGCTACACGAAGTGGCAGAGTTTGAAAATGTAGTGGTAAGTTGCGGAGGAGGAACACCATGTTTCTTCGACAATATGGACTACATGAACCAACTTGGCGAAACGTTTTACCTGAAGGCATCTCCAGAGACCCTTCACGCTCATCTGAAGATGGGCAAAGGCGTGCGCCCTCTGCTGCTCAACAAAACACCGGAAGAGGTAGACGAGTTTATCCATGAGCAGCTGAAACTTCGAGAGCCTTACTACGAGAAGGCAAAACACATCATCGATATCAACGTGATGGACAATTATGATAAAATCAACGCTATTGTTCAACAGATCAGAGACCTGCTGAACATATAGCCGTATCTAATAAAGTAATATATAATAAAGGTAACAAACAAAACTGATTTCCAGCAAGCAAGATTAGAAAATGAAGAAATGGACTATTGAAGACTCGAAGGAGCTCTACAACATCTGTGGTTGGGGTACTTCTTACTTTGGCATCAACGGCAAGGGTGATGTCTATGTAACTCCATGCAAGGACAACACGCAGATAGACCTGCGCGACATCATGGACGAGTTGGCATTACGCGACATCAACGCTCCCGTACTGCTCCGTTTCCCAGACATCCTCGACAACCGCATCGAGAAAACAGCCAGCTGTTTTCAAAAGGCAAAGGAAGAGTATGGATACAAGGGAGAAAACTTTGTCATCTATCCTATTAAGGTGAACCAGATGCAGCCGGTCGTTGAGGAGATTATCTCTCACGGCAAGAAGTTCAACCTCGGACTGGAGGCTGGCTCTAAGCCTGAACTCCACGCCGTCATCGCCGTACAGGCACAGAGCGACTCGCTCATCATCTGTAACGGCTACAAGGACGAGAGCTACATCGAACTTGCCTTGCTGGCTCAGAAGATGGGCAAGCGCATCTTTATCGTAGTAGAAAAGCTCAATGAGCTGGATATCATCGAAAAGGTAGCCAAAAAACTCAACGTAAAGCCAAACATCGGTATCCGCATCAAACTGGCTTCTTCAGGCTCAGGCAAATGGGCTGAAAGCGGCGGCGATGCATCTAAGTTCGGCTTGACCAGCGCAGAACTGCTCACAGCCCTCAAGAAGATAGACGAGATGGGGTTCCACGACTATCTGCGCCTTATCCACTTCCATATCGGAAGTCAGATTACCAAGATTCGCCGCATTCAGACTGCTCTCCGTGAGGCAGCCCAATTCTATATTAGCCTCCACAAGATGGGCTACAATGTAGATTTCGTAGATTGCGGTGGCGGACTCGGTGTAGATTACGACGGCACCCGCTCTTCAAGCAGCGAGAGTTCCGTAAACTACTCTATCCAGGAGTATGTGAACGACTGTGTCTATACATTCGTAGATGCAGCCAATAAGAACAATATCGAGCACCCTAACCTCATCACCGAGAGCGGCCGTTCGCTCTCTGCCCATCACTCAGTCTTGGTTATCGATGTCTTGGAGACAGCTTCCCTGCCAGAAATGCCAGAGGAGTTTGAGGCGAAGGAGACTGACCACCAGCTGGTGAAGGATCTTTATGAAATATGGGACAACCTGAATCCTCGCAACATGCTGGAAGACTGGCATGATGCCGAGCAGATTCGCGAAGAGGCATTGCAGCTTTTCTCTCACGGCATCGTAGATCTGAAGACCCGTGCAGAGATTGAGGCAATGTACTGGAGCGTGTGCCACGAGATCAACAATCTTGCCAAGCACATGAAGCATGTACCAGAAGAACTCAGAGGATTGGATAAGATTCTTGCCGACAAGTATTTCTGCAACTTCTCTCTGTTCCAGAGCCTGCCAGACAGTTGGGCTATCGACCAGCTCTTCCCTATCATGCCTATCCAGCGCCTGAACGAGCGTCCTACCCGCAACGCTACCTTGCAGGACATCACCTGCGACAGCGATGGAAAGATTGCCAACTTCGTTACCGACGGACATATCGGCAACGTTCTTCCTCTTCATCCATTGAAGAAGAACGAACCATATTATCTCGGTGTATTCCTCGTTGGTGCCTATCAGGAGATTCTGGGCGACATGCACAATCTCTTCGGCGACACCAATGCTGCCCACATCTCTGTAAAGGACGGCAAATATAGCATCGACCAGATATTCGATGGCGAGACCGTAGAGGAGGTATTGGATTACGTACAGTACAATCCGAAGAAACTCGTCCGCCAGTTGGAGCAGTGGGTAACCAAGAGTGTGAAGGAAGGTAAGATTTCGCTCGATGAGGGCAAGGAATTCCTGGGCACCTATAGAAATGGTCTCTTCGGATACACATATCTTCAGTAAGAATTAACAGTTGATAGTTAATAGTTTACAGCAAGATTGCCCTATAAACTATTAACTATAAACTATAAACTAAACTTAAAGATGGAAAAAGTAACAGTAGTAAAGGTAGGCGGTGCCATCGTTGAAGACAGCGAGCAGCTGGCACAGCTCTTGAAGGATTTCGCAGCCATTCCTGGCAAGAAAGTATTGGTACATGGCGGTGGCCGCCGTGCCACTAAGGTAGCCGCAGCCCTCGGCATCGAGAGCAAGATGGTGAACGGCCGCCGCATCACTGATGCAGACATGCTGGAAGTGGTAACAATGGTTTATGGCGGTCTGGTCAACAAGAACCTGGTTGCCAAGCTCCAGGCTAACGGTGTGAATGCTCTCGGTCTGACCGGTGCTGATATGGACGTAATCCACAGTCACAAGCGTCCGTTGAAGGACGGTATCGACTTCGGATTCGTGGGCGATGTAGAGCGTGCCAACGGCAAGATGCTCCAGACCCTTATTAATGAAGGTATTACTCCAGTGATGGCTCCATTGACCCATGACGGCAAGGGCAACATCCTCAACACCAATGCCGACACCATAGCCAGCGAGACTGCCAAGGCTCTGGCTCCTTACTACGATGTGACATTGATATATAGTTTTGAAAAGAAAGGCGTGCTCAGTAATCCTAAGGATGACGACAGCGTGATTCCAGTGATTACCCATGCCGATTTTGAGAGATATAAAGCAGATGGTACCGTGGCAGGCGGCATGATTCCTAAGTTGGAGAATGCGCTTGCAGCCATCGATGCTGGTGTGAAAGAGGTGATTATCACCCTTGCTACCGCCATCGACGGAAAGCACGGAACGGTGATTAAGTGAAGAACGAAGAGTGAAGAGTGAAGAATTCATCACCTTTTTTCTTAACAAGAGTTAAAAATAGAAATAAATTAAGATTGGTTGTAACTTTCTTATAGCATAGTCGTCATTAATTATAGAGGGATGAAAGAAATCAGTTTCCAGAACGATGTTTTGCCGCTGAAGAACAAACTCTTCAGGCTGGCCCTTCGCATTACTCTCAACCGGGAGGAAGCGGAAGACGTTGTGCAGGATACGCTGATTAAAGTCTGGAACGCCCGCGACAGATGGCTGGAGCTTGACTCCATCGAGGCATACAGCCTCACCATCGCTCGCAACCTCTCGCTCGACCGCATCAAGAAGATGGAAAATCAGAATGATTCGCTGGAAGAGCAGAATACAGAAAGGTTAGACGAAAACACTTCTACCCCCTCAGAAAGGATGATTCAGAAAGACAAACTGGACATCGTAAGGAATATTATCGACGAGTTGCCTGAAAAGCAGCGCAGCTGTCTGCAGCTTCGAGACATCGAAGGAAAGTCCTACAAGGAAATAGCAGACATCCTCTGCATCACGGAAGACCAAGTAAAGGTGAACATCTTCAGGGCTCGTCAAACAGTCAAACAAAGATTTCAACAATTCGACAGATATGGATTATAAGTACATCAACCAACTTTTGGATCGCTACTGGAAGGGCGAGACTTCTCTCGAAGAAGAGGAGATTCTCCGTGCATTCTTCAGCCAGGACGAGTTGCCTGCCGAGCTGAAGCCATACCAAGCGCTCTTCTCTTACGAGATGGGCGAGGCTAAGCAAGAGGCGCTGGGTGATGACTTCGACCAGAAGATGATGGCGATGATTGAAGATGAATATACCAAGAAGCCTAACAAGGCAAAGGTGATTTCTTTGACAGAGCGCCTGAAGCCTCTCTTCAAGGCTGCTGCCGTGGTAGCTATCATCCTGACATTGGGCAATGCTGCTCAGGTACCTTTCCAGAGCAATGACATTGATTCTGTTGAAAACGTAGGATACATCAAGAGTGGCAAGGGCGTGTCCGTAGCCATGGGAGATTCTGCTTCGGTTGATTCTATGCAACGCACAGGCATCGATCAGGTAAGCACTCCAACAACGTCTCCAACGTTATTAAAGTAGATTATTTCTATGCTTTCTCTATAAAAAATCATGTTTAGTAAAACAATTCTGAAGCTGTGAAGTTTCAATTCTCTCAAATTTTTCATAACATACTAACGTAATAGGGCTGCCAGGATGTACTGGCAGCCCTTACTTATTTTATATATTTTGCACGCAAGCGTATGATAAAGGATACACAAGTGGCTCAATTTATTGCTACTGCGAAGCTTCATTTAAGTCTCCTTCCGGTCATCATTGATGACTCTTACTTACCTCAATATAAGACACTTAACCTGTTTAAGAAGGAGCGTTTGAGAGGTTATTTTTCCAGATGGGGGTTAACAGAGTTAACAGTTAACAGCCCAGAATGTATACTTCCCCCCACTCACATATAATAATAAGTATATATATTTATATATAATATAAGGTATGGGAGAGGGGGAGGATGCAAAAAACAGCTGTTAACTGTTAACCTGTTAACCCTTTGCCCCTTTTGTTAACATAGTTTTCTCCTCCAGAACTCACCGTTTCTCGGTGCAGAAGTCATCGTTTTCTTTTTGGGAATACATCGCTTGCCGGATAGAAATCCTTGCCATTACTTGTTATTTTTTTCTGGCGAAATCAGCCATTTTTGTTTATTGCCAATAAATAAATCTGCGGTTTTTTATTTACTGGCAATAAACAAATCGAATATAAGTTCTATCATCAAAGCTCTTATTGCCCTCTACGATGCCCTTGGTGGCGATAAAGGAACGGATGTTCTGAGGGTCGTTGGCTATCTGCTCTGCCAATGCCGCCTCGCTCGCTGCCAAGGTTGGCTTCAGGAACGGATATCCATCGCTCGCCAATACAATCTCGGAGGAAGAAGATGGAATTGTATCTGATGCAGAAAGCGGAGTCAGAGCAAGGGACTGAATCTGATGCTGGAACAGAATCCTGAACAGAACTAGAAGCTGAAACAGAGACAACCTTCACTCCCTCCCGATAGATAGGAAATCCATCAATAACCGTATAGGTCTGGTTCTGCCCCGAAAGCATCGCCTTGATAAGCAATGGCTCTATCTGCTTTCTAGCCTCAGCAGGCGAAAGGCCCTGCTCTATCAGTTCTACCCTCTTTCTGGCAATCTCCTGCTCATAAGGCTTGCCGTTCTCATAAAGCTTGCCATCGATGATTGCCTGGCAATCGCCCACCATCCATACTTCATTCCTTGTTCGGCTATAAAGGATAGCCGAGGCGGTAAGCCGCTCTTCCGGATGCTCCTTCAACCGCTCTTCCACCCCAAGCTTTTCATACACCTTATTATATATATACGCCGTTACGCCCTGACAGAAATCATCTACCGAGGCATCCGCCTTCAGTTCCTCCCAGATATACTCCGAGATAAGCATCATGGCATATCTTCCGTTCTTCATATCAGGATTGAGATGCTTCGGCGTCTTGCTCGTACTGCCATCAATCACAGCGATGAAATCATCGGTAACTACCATTCCATCCTCACAAGCCTCAGGGCTCTTCTTTCCTATGATACTGCTTTCTATAATCTTCATAAAATCTACTTATCTATCCGGTTATATATCTGAAAAAAGGTTACCCATCCAGGTAACCTTTTTACTCGTTTATTTATCTCTTAAGCCTTCACCTTCTTTAATCTGATAACCAGCTGTATGAAGCTTGGAATCATGATGCAGAGAGAGAAGCCTATGGCATAATACATGGTTTTCTCATCGCCATGGAAGAGGTCGATGAGCTTGCCATCGCTCTGAGGCATGATATTGGACAGGACATACGCCATCGTATTATTCACCCAGTGGAGCAGGATGCCCGGAACAAGACTCTTGGTGCGATAATACATCCAACCCAGGAGTAAGCCCAGCAGGAGGGCATTGACAAACTGCGCTACGTTGGCGTGAACCAGACCGAAGATGGCAGCCGAAATCATGATGGCTACCCAATGGTTCTTCTTGCTCATAAGACCCAGCAGGGTGCGGAGAACGGCTCCACGGAACACAACCTCCTCAGCAAAAGGCGCCAGAATGCCGATAGCCACATAACCCCAAGGCTCCTTCATGAGCGATGCGAATATCTGCTCGGTATTCTCGTCCATCTCGATGCCTATCTGCTCATATATGAACTCCAGAGGAATGATGGTTCCCAGGGCGAACAATGCCACCCAGAGAAGCGTTGCCCAAGGCTTGGAAAGCAGATAATCGCGGGTCAGCGGTGTCCACTTCGTCTTCAGGAAGATGACGAGGGTGATAACGTTGCTGAACGCTGAGGTAAGCGCCGTCAGGATAGGATTGCTGCCCGAACTGATAGCCAGGAGCGTTGCCTGGTAACCTTCGCCCTTAATGCCCGCCCAGATTCCTACGCCAGCATACATCACGATAATCTGTACTACTATAAATATAATCAGGTAGAGGACGATATCCGTCAAACCTCTCTTTAAATTAATCTTTGCCATTGCTTTTACTGTTTATAATTAATCGTTTATAGTTAATAGCATTCTCGCTATCATTCCGCTTCCTTTTCAAAGAGATCCAGCACGGTCTGCTCATCCTCTTTCAGCTGCGCCGCCAACTCCTCGGGACTGTCAAACTTCTGTTCGCCCCTTATTCGCTTCACGAAGCTTACGAGCAAGAGCTGGTCATAAATATCCCCGTCGAAATTGAAGATGTGCGTCTCTAGCGTCAGTTGTCTGCCATTGAAGGTTGGGCGATTGCCCACATTCATCATTCCCCGTTTCCATACCACCGTATTCTCCAGTCTTACCCTTACGGCATAGACACCAGGGGCAGGAATCAGCTGTCCAAAGTGAGAGATGTCGAGATTGGCTGTAGGGAAGCCGAGCTTTCTGCCTTCGTGATATCCGTTCACCACCTTTCCGATGAGGGTATAAGGGAAACCGAGGCACCGGGCTGCCATCTCCACTTCTCCCTCTTTCAGGAAAGAGCGGATGACGGAAGAAGAGATATTGATGCCGTCTATCTGGAAAGCTTCGTTCCTGATTACCTCGATGCCCATCTCCCTGCCGTAGCGCACGTAATCTTCGAAAGTCTCCTCGCGGTTGTGACCGAAGCGATGGTCGTAGCCGATGAAGAGTTTCCTTACGTTGAGATGGTCGTGGAGCACCTGCTGCATAAACTCTCTTGCCGACATGGCAGCCATCGCCTTGTCGAAATGCAGCACCACAGCATTATCCACTTCCGTCTTCGAAAGCAGCAGCAGCTTGGAGTCGAGTGTGCTCAGCATCTCTGGCTGATAATCTGCCTGCAATACCTTGCGGGGATGCGCATCGAAGGTGATGACGGTGGATTGCAAGCCTTCCTTTCGTGCCGTCTCTACGAGATGATGAATCAGGAACTGATGTCCCCGATGCACCCCATCGAAGAAACCGATGGTTGCCACACAAGGCGGCAACTGCACGATATCATTATAATGTATTGTATTCATAAGGACTGTCTTTAACATTCATATCAGAAGAATAACTCCGATGGATTATCTTCTCTTTGCTATCATTCTCTTAAAAGTTCTCCACAGCTCGCCCGCCCAAAGTACAACGGAGGTTGAGCCGATGATGAGCAGCCACTCGTGGAGCGACAATGGTGTGGTGCGGAACATTTCACCACCAAAGGTTACGATAATCCACTGACCCACCAATACCAGTACAAGCACCAGAATCATTCCCTTATCCTTCAGGAAATGGCGGAAAGCAGTATGATGGCTCATCAGCGCCTTGGCATTGAAGAGGTTCCAGAACTGAATCATCACGAAGGTGGTGAAGAACATGGTCAGCTCATGCACATCTACTCCACCCTTGCCTCTGCGCTCACAGTAAACCAGCAGGGCAAACATAACGAGGAAGAAGACGATGCCGCAGAACAGAATGCCGAAACCGATGCTCTTGTTGATGATGAAATCGGATGCCTTGCGTGGTTTATCCTTCATCACCTCGTGAGATGGAGGCAATGAGGCAAGTGCCAAGGCTGCGAAGGTATCCATGATAAGGTTCACCCAGAGAATCTGAGTAACCGTCAGAGGCATCTCGGTTCCGATGACTGAGCCGCCAAGCACCAGCAGGAGGGCTACCACGTTTACTACCAACTGGAAGAAGAGGAAGCGCTGCAGGTTGCGATAGAGCGAGCGTCCCCACATCACGGCGTTGGCGATAGACTTGAAGGAATCATCGAGCAGGGTCATATCCGAAGCCTCCTTAGCTACGGAAGTTCCCGAACCCAGCGACAAGCCCACGTGAGCATAGTGAAGCGCCGGAGCGTCGTTGGTACCGTCGCCTGTTACTGCAACCACCTCGCCACGCTTCTGGAGCATGGCCACCAGTCGCTGTTTATCGGTAGGACGGGCACGGCTCATCACACGGATATCCTTTGCCCGTTCGTAAGCCTCTTCATCAGAAAGAGCCTCCCACTGTTCGCCCGTAATCATCTGCTGGTCGAGCGAGGTCAGAGAGCCATCTGCTCCGATATTCTCAGGTTCATCTTCGAAGACACCTATCTGCTTGCCTATCTCCAAGGCGGTGGCAGCCGTATCACCCGTAACCACCTTCACCTCGATACCCGCATGGCGGCACTCCTGCACAGCAGCAGGAACATCCGGACGGATAGGATCGGCAATGGCTGCAATGGCCTGCAACTGAAGGTCGTTGGCATCGAGAAGTGCTACCACTTCGGCAGTAGAGGTTCTGGAAGTTCTCATGATAGAAGCTTCTATCTTCTTATAGGCGAACGCCAGGGTTCTCATAGCCTTATGCTGCCACTCATCGAGTTCTTCGACTGACTGTCTCTGCATTCTATCTTCGATGATGCATTTCTTCATCACGATTTCAGGCGCACCCTTTACGAAGAGATAGGTCTCGCCATCAACTTCTGCCAAGGTTGCCATCATCTTTCTTTCGGTAGAGAAAGGCAACTGCTTGAGCACATTCACCTGCTTGCGGAGTTCTTCATAATCCTTGCCCTGGGCATCGAGCCAGAGCAAGAGAGCCGACTCGGTAGGGTTTCCGATAGGTTTGCCGTCATTCAACTCGGCTGTAGAGTTGAGGGCAATGGCAGTATCGAGCAGCGCCTCATCGCCCTGCTTGAGTTCCAGGGCACTCACCTGCATCTTGTTCTGGGTAAGCGTACCGGTTTTATCGGTACAGATCACGGTAACGGCACCCATGGTTTCGCAGGCATGGAGCTTGCGCACCAGATTGTTCGACTTCAGCATTCTTCGCATGTTGAGCGCCAGAGAAAGGGTAATCGCCATCGGCAATCCTTCCGGCACCGCCATCACAATCAGGGTAACAGCCATCATGAAGTATTTCAGCACGATTTCTGCCATATAGAAATAATCCTTGCCACCCCATGCCGGGTTGGTGAGGATATCGTGAATCAGGAAGATGAAGAAGGCTGCCACAGATACTACAGAGCCTACCTTGGAAATCATCTTAGCCAACTTGTCGAGCTGCATGTGAAGCGGTGTCTCCACCGAAGTCTGTTCGGTAGATTTTTTCGCCACCTTACCAATCTCGGTAGCATCGCCCACGGCAGTAACCACGAACTCGCCCCTGCCATTCATCACCATGGTAGAACGGAGGATGACGTTGCGAGGATAGGCTCCATCGCCACCGCCTTCCAGAGATTTCTCGGTAACGGGTTCGCCCGTAAGGGTAGATTCATTAATCTGCAGGTCGTTGCAGACGATGAGTTCGCCATCGGCAGGCACCTCGTCGCCCACTTCCACGAGCACTACATCTCCCACCACCACATCGTGGCGTGGAATCTCCATCACCTTACCATTGCGACGCACCTTAACCGGCTGCTCTTCGCTGAGCGCCGTAAGCAGATTAAACTTCTTGGCTGCATCGCGCTCAAAGTAGAAGCCAACGGTAGTAGCAAGGAAAACTGCCACGAAGATACCGATGGTCTCCATGAAATTCTTTTCGATAAAAGCAAGGATGAGAGATACGAAAGCCGCCACAAGAAGTATCTGGATAATCGGGTCGCGATATTTATCCAAATACAGTTTCCATAATGAAGTACGTTGAGGAGGGGTGAGCACGTTTTTGCCATGCTGTTCCCTACTCTGTTTTACTTGTTCGTCGGTAAGACCGATTCTTTTGTTTTTGTCTATGTCCATTTCAGAATAGATATACTTTTCTTTTTTGTGTACGATTAATAAGTACATACGCACGTGTGCGCACATAATTTGGTGCAAAGATACGCTATTTTTCTGATTCTAAGAAAATTTTTAAGATTTTATTTGGTTATTTGCCCAAAATCTAGTATCTTTGCACTCGAATTTGATAAAAATTCAATGGACTTGTAGCTCAGTTGGTTAGAGCAACAGACTCATAATCTGGAGGTCCTAGGTTCAAGCCCTAGCTGGTCCACAAGGTTAAGCATCTGAATATTAGATACTTAACCTATTTTTGTTTCTAGACCTTTCTGGATTAAGAAATACAACCACCAGAGCTTTTCCTCTTTATTTGCTACATTGTTGACTGATTGTTGACTAATTAAATTAAACGTAACATGCTGACAATCAAAGCAGAAATTAAAAAAGGAGAGCTTAAAGCAAATGGTACTTACAATGTAAAGATACGCTTTACGCTCAATCGTAAGGTGAAGAGACTATCATCTAGTCTTTTCGTTTCTCCAAAGGACTTAACTAAATCTGGAGATTTCAAGAAAACAACCAAGATTTACAAGGAGATTGAGAACTTAGTACAAGGGTACAAGAACAAGTGCAATGAAATGCAGGTTGATTTAAACAGCTATTCTCTTGATGATATTTTCAAGCACCTAAAGTTTGAGGATATGAAAGACAAGGAGATTGACTTTATCGACTTTTCCAGAAAGTGGATTGCTAAGGCTACCATAAAAGGAGCAAACAATTACAAGACCGTTCTCAACTCACTCACTTCATTTATTGGACGTGACAGCCTCAACATTTCAGAAATCAATTTATCCTTTATCACAGGATATGCTGATTATATAAAGAAATGTAGAGAAGCTAAAATAGAGAAGTTGGAGAAAGCAGGGAAGCGTGTTCCATCTAACAGAATGATGTCTTTATATTTAGGCAGTTTACGACACCTATTTAAGGAGGCACAGAAGGAATACAACAACTACGACAATGGTTTGATACTTATTCCATCATCCCCTTTCGACAATTTCAAGATTCCGAAACAGGAGGCAACCCGAAAGAGAGCACTTGATAAAACCACTATCAAGAAGATTTATGCTCTTCCATATAGGAATACAAGCAAAGGCATCAAGGGGACGTGCAGATACGACCTAGCTAAAGATTGCTTTATCTTATCCTTTGGGCTAATTGGCATGAACTCTGTTGACCTTTATAACGTGACAGATTACAAAGATGGTAAGCTGACATACTACAGAACCAAGACCAAAGCACGTAGAAATGACAAGGCGAAGATGGTGGTTGATGTTCCTCCAATGCTGAAACCATTGATAGAGAAGTACAGAGACAAGTCTGGCAAACGAGTCTTCAATTTCTATCAATATTACGCAAACGACAAAGGCTTCAATAAGGCAATAAATCGAGGCTTGAAAGAAATTGGCTCAGAATTAGCTATAGATGATTTGGAGTTTTACGCTGCTAGACATTCATGGGCAACATTAGCCATCAATAAAGTTGGCATAGACAAATATACCGTCCATGCAGCACTCAACCACGTTGATGAGTCAATGAGAGTGACCGACATTTATATCGAGCGAGACTTTCAGAACGAGAATAAAGCTAATGCTAAGGTCGTAAAATACGTTTTGGGGACTAAATAACAAAGCATTAATCAAAGTTACGAAAAAAAGAGAGCATAAAATGGAAAAAAGCTCTTTAAACTTTGCTCGGTCAAAAATAATTATTATCTTTGCAGCCCATTTCAATACTTCGATGGAGAAATCTGTTTAAGTGGAGGGATGGACTGCTAGATTTAAGAAAGAGTGTTCTTTGACTTATTGAGACAGGAATTATTAATTTTAATTTCAAAAAAATATGATTAATTTCAATTTCTCGTTGGATAGCACGTCACCTATCCAACAATACGATAACGTAGGTGCTTATAATACTTTACGTGCATTAATGAATCGTGGAGAAAATTTGACTACCAAGTTTTTCACAAGTAAAGATAACAAGCCTTGTGCGTGGATAGAATCTCGCTATGTTGCAGGTTTTAAATACGAGCTTAAAGATAGCTCCTTACATGGTTTAATCAACTATCTACAAGATGGCATTCTTGCGGATTTTGACATTAACCCCACAGACACAGAGCCACTAGAAGATAACTCAGATTTTCAAATGGAAATTTTCAAGATGTTCGTGAATGCAGGGAAAGCAATTCAATACGCTCCCTTATTCCGAACACAACCTAAATTTCTATCAGCAATGCTGCCACTCACAAAAGGAAAGATAATTTTCCGAGTGGAAAGGTCAGATGAATTATTAGACTACTTGCGTGAAAAAAAGCAGGTAATCATTTAAGATTATCACCAAACAAGGACAACTTATTAATTTATATGTCCTTTAAAAAGCTAACAAATGAACGTTACAGAAATTGAAATTAAGAAAAAATCCAATGGTAAAATTCAACACCTTACAGAGGTCTTAAAGGAGATTCCGACAAACACGATATTGTGTAAGACCTTAACAGGACTCGGAGCTACTTATGGTGAGATAAAAGCTAAGCGTCATTCTATAATCATAGAGCCTAACAAACCTGTAATCGTAGGTAAATACAAAGACTCAAAGCATAAAGATGACAATTTATTTCCTGTGCATGAGGGAATCTATTCAGATGATGTAGTTAATTACATAGAAAACACATTTGAATATAACAGCACCCATACAGGGAAAAAAGGGCGCAAATATATTAAGATTCTCACGACTCCAGAAAGTTTTCCAAAGGTCAAGTCTGCATTCGAGGAAGTTGATTTTGATATTAGATTTAATTGCTTCCTATTATATGACGAATGTCACAAATTAGTTAAAGATGCAGACTATCGGAATAGCATAAGTTTACCTATGGACTTTTTCTTCCAATGCCAATATAAGGCTATGGTTTCTGCAACACCAATCGAGATTAATGACCCTCGGTTTGAAGAGCAAGGTTTTCAGATTATTAAGATTAAGCCAACCTTTGATTATAAACGAGACATCAACCTGTGGGTAACAAACAATTTACTACAGTCTACAAAAGAGGTTTTAGCTAAGATAGAAGACAAAACATGTTTCCTCTTTTGCAACTCTACAGATACTATTTATGCGTTGATGGAACAGCTCAATCTTCTAGATAAATCTGCTGTTTTTTGCTCAGATAAAAGTGTAGATAAACTGAGGGGACTAAACTTTAAATCCGCTTATAGTACTTGGGACGAGAAGAATATGAAGCATTATAATTGGCTAACTTCTCGTTTTTACAATGCGGTAGATATAGAAATAAATGAGTGTCCTAACGTTCTGCTTCTTACAGATTGCTATATGGCTGAATATACGATGTTCGACCCTAACACTGACATTATCCAATGTGCAGGTAGATTTCGGAATGGCATATCAAGCCTACACCTAATTAGTAATATAAACAACCATTATCCTATATGGAATCGAGATGAATTGAATGGCTACATTAAATGTTTTAAAGAGACATATGATAATATAAACTTGCTCTATGAACAAAATAGAAAGTGCAAAATGAAGCAAGAAGCATATAAAGCCATATTAGATACTTTACCTTTCACTCAATTTCTAACTACAGATGGTTATATTAACTACTTTGCAATTGACAACTATATTGATAATGAATTTATCAAGGGGTACTATCAAAATTCAGTTAATCTCTATCGGGCTTTTAGCGACAATGAAGTTTTCTCTTTATCCTCCTATCATAACAACCATTATAAATTAGGAGATTACGAAAGATTACATAGAGAGAACAATGCTATTTCACTAAAAGTAAAGAGAAAGATACTAGTTAAGCAATTAGAAATACTTGGGGATTGCTCAACTGAATTAGATTTAAGTTTCAAAGAAGAATTACGACAGGTAGACAAGCTTATAGTGGAAGCTTACGACAAGCTCGGTAAAGCAAAAATAGAAGAGCTTAGATATAACAGCAAAAAGATAAAAAGGGAAATAATCCTTACGGACTATCATAACAAAGCTAGAGGTAACGAAGCCCAAAAATTATTAAACTTAGATTTTCAGATTGGTGCTTGGTACTCAGCAGAGAATATCAAGTCAAAATTAAAACAAATATGTAAGGATTTAGATATGAAACCATTAAAAGCTGTTACATCACATACTATTTTAGATTTCTTTGAAGCAAAGCCTCAGCAACGAGGCAAGAAACGAGGATATTTAATTATCCGCAAAAAATTTATTTAATGGCGACAAAAATTTCAGAATAAGCCTTTTATAGACCCTATTCAAAAAATGTCGCCAGACCTGTCTCAGTAACAAAGAACACTTAATCTTCATCATACGGGGATGCCATTCTATGGTGTCCCCTGTTTTTTTATTTCATTAGGCATCATTTTCTTCTATATTTCATACTATGACCAGAACTTTATAGCAACAAACAAATCAAAATCTTATGCAGAAAAATATCAGAAATCTCTTGGATTTTTTCAGAATACACATATCATTGTCTAAGAAGATGGAACTAGTTTTCACTTTTTGGCATAAAATATTTAATAGTTATCTGATTAATCAAACTAAGCCGTGAGCCTCAACGCTTGCGGCTTTTTTCGTTTTTATACTATCCATAGACAAGAGAGCACAGGACAAGACACACTTATTTGCCCACATAGACCAATCCATTCCAAAACCATCCTACAGCACCCATAAACAGCCTCAACTTTTTCACCTGCATATTTAGTTAGGAAACATCATATCTCAAAAATTCAGAAGACAAGAGAAAAGAGAGAAAGACTAAAAATAAGAGTTTTACACATAAATTATATAAGCCCCTACTTTTATCCCCCATGTGTTCTACGAAAGGCGGGGGGACATATACTTTAGTCCCCTCCTCACACTTAGAAAGAAAAATAGATATAGAAAATAGTCATGTAATAGCAACTATATTTATTTTGAGATTATAAACAACATTATTCACTTCTAATTTATTGAGATTATGAACAACATTATTTTATTGCCACAGGCACAGAGAACAAATCGCATCGAGGATGCAGTTATCTTAGACGAGTTTAAAGCAGAGAATCACTTTATCGAGGCTAACACGCAAGAAGTAACTTTCGAGCACTTGAAGAACGATTGCATCACTCCTGTTTTTGCTAAAGACAACGAGTTGACCATCAACCACGCTGACTTTATCGAGACCATTGAGGATGCAACCAGAACTTTCTTCCATGGTCAAAAGGTTGGAACTCCCAACATTAGAGTTTCCCACGTAATCAAGGGTAGAATACCAGAGGCAGTTAGAAAGCCTGCTAATCAACTCTTGGATTCAGACAAGACCATCTACTATGAGCGTGCAGCATTCAGCATTGACATTCCTACGGTCTTCGAGACTGTAATGGGTAACAAGCTGAACCTGTCCATCGTAGGAGTCAGAGCATACAATCAGATGAACTTATATTCCAAGAAGTCGCCAGAGCTATTCAGGCTAGCTATTGGTTTCAAAAATCAAGTCTGTTGTAACATGTGCATCTTTACAGATGGCTACAAAGAGGATTTGAGAGTGACATCTACCAATGGACTCTATCGTGCAGCCTTGGAGCTATTCAATAGTTTCAATCCTGCCAGACAGCTTCAACTTCTTCATTCGTTAGGGAACACTACCATGAGCGAGCATCAATTTTGCCAAATTCTTGGTAAGATGAGACTCTATCAGTGCTTACCCAACTATTACCAGAGAAGCATCCCTAAGATGTTGCTAACTGATACACAGATTAACAGCGTAGCCAAAGCATACATCAATGATGAGAACTTTAGTAGTTTTGGAGAGGACATCAACATGTGGAAGTTCTACAACCTGTTAACAGGAGCTAACAAGTCTAGCTACATAGACTCATTCTTGGATAGGAGCCTCAACACCACCCAACTTGCACTTGGCATCAATGCAGCTTTGCATGGTGACGAGCGATATAAATGGTTTATCGACTAACCACAGACAGGACATCTATCAGAAATGGTAGGTGTCCTTTAGTTACTAACTAATAAGCAAAAGACGCTTCATTGATATATGTAGCTATGAGAGAAACTAAGCTGAAATGTTAAATCTCAACATATATTAGAAGAAAGACAGACAAATCCTTGGTCAATCAAACAATTATTGCTAAATTTGCACCAATTCTACAAGGAGTAGAAGTACATATTTAGAATGAGCGTTTGAAGTTATCTTAACATAGAATCTGGACAATTCTAACGACATAGGTAACAGGTCAAGGTGCTCATGCTTTCATGTTGCATATATATACTCATATATATAACACATGGAGCATGGGCTATTGTCTGTTTATATGTCGCAAGCAGTCCAGAGCTTTATGTTAGTAAACATCAATAGTCCCCATGCTCCTTTCTTTATGTGTAGAAAGCAACTATCAATAAAAGCCTATCTAGTGGGGATATAAAGGCAACTTTATTATATTTATGTGGATTTGGGTTATCATAATTGCTATTGCCATCGGAGCTTTCATTGGTTATGCTAATTCTGGAAAATCAGAAGATGCCGTGGGTGGAGCTATGGCAGGTGGGTGCATGGCAGCAGGGTGCATTGGAAGAATTGCTATAGCAGCATTAGGAATCATATTGATTCTCTGGTTGTTTAATCTTTTATTTTCATAAAGAACATGAAAACGTTTTTTATCTCATTAGTAGTATCCATTCTAATATATATATTAGGTGGAATGATTGTGTGGAACTTAGTTTGCTCATTTGCTATTGATGTACCCAACTTGCCCATAACAACATTAGAAAAATACAGATTATTCACTTACTCTGGTTTAACAGGAGTAGTTATGTTAATTACACAAATAATCGAGGATGATTGCACGAAAAATCGTGAAGAAGCTATGACCTATTTCTATGTTGCATTAGGAATAAATCTAGCGATTGCGATTGGAGTGAATTATTGGAACACTGTATGGGATGCTGTACTTTTTATCCTAGGTTTAATTTATAATTTGGGAAATATTGGAATTATGACCATGACATTTTTCGCTTATAATGACAATGATATTGATTAAAATTTAAATAAGATGAAACGTTTGATATTTTTTATTACCCCTAAAATCCGCAACTATCATCCAATACACGATTAAGGGTAGATTTATGAGTCGTTAGTAGCAGCTTTCAGTAAAAAGCAACAGCACAACATCAATATGTAGCCACCATCCCCTTACCCCACGATGCGACTTGAGGTAATACGCAGATTCAAACCGGAAAGAAAGGATTCTTATCCGAATTCTGTTTTGAAGGGTTTTGCATAAGCTCGGTTCTCTGTGTAGATATTCAGCACGTATTGCCTTGCAGTCATGATCCACTTGGCAGGTACGGAGATGAATCTGAAGACAAAAGCCTTTATGCGACTCGTTTTCTTGAGCCCAAAAGCCTTGGTGTCAAGCCTGCTCATGATGGTCTTGTAGAAATTGTGTATCAATGCAGTAAGCAGAAGAAAGACAGTATTCTCCGCCATGAATGACTTGGGGAGCCTGCTCCAACCGAATCCGTTGTTCATGTCGTCAAAGATACGTTCCTTGCCGCCACGCAGATTGTAGAATTCAACAATGTCCCTTGTCGATGACTTGTAATCGTTGGTCAGAATACAACGGTAAGTGTATTCGCTTTCCCACAGGTCAAGGTCGCCACTGTTGCGTCTTTGTCTCTGGATGACAAGACGATAGCACTTGCCTTCCCATTTCTCAACGAGAATGGAATTGAGTTCGAACTGGATGCCGTTAATCTCCTCCGTCTTCCATCCTCTCAGAGCAAAGATGTCATTGTAGAGCGAACTGCATCGGTTGGCACGGATGTAGAAATGTTTGCAATGCTTCTCTATCTCACTGACGATTTCCTTCGAGCAGGAACCGCAGTCTGCCCTGAAGCGATTTACACGGATGTTCTGGGATTCCAGAAGAGCGAAGAATCTCTTATGGGTGTCTGCCTGATGAAAACGCACATTCGTGTTACCATCGCTGTTCTCGATATAGACTATCTTGTCACCGATAACATATACGCCAGGCCTGTAGCCGAGGAACTTTTTGTAGGTCGGTTTTGCATCATACTTCTCCGTTTCAAGGAACTGATGGTCAAAGTCAACATCGTATTCCTCAATTTCCTTCAACTCGCCTGTAGAAACCAAAGCGTTTATAAGCAATGTGTTGAGTTTGTCTGCAGTATTGAAATCATAGGTCTTGCCTTGGTCGGAAGTATAGGAGATGTTTTCCTGTGTCAGTTCCTTGATGGCTCTGAGGATGGTATCAGAGCTGCATGTACGAAGGGTAGGATGATACGAGAGATGGCGCATCAGTTGTGACGTTACATCTTCCACGCATGAGCCGCCACAGAAATAAACGCTCATCAGCGAACGGACTATCTCGCTGAACTGATATCCGAAGATACTGCTGCATCTCTGACCCAGTGTTGAGTCGATAACGGGTGAAAGCATGGAGTCAAATTTCTCCATGATTGAAAAAATTCCTCCAAAAGGTGTGAGTTTCTCAGATTTAATTTGTATTTTTGCCATGTCATATTAGAGTTTTGCTTGTTTTCTTTTTGCAACACTAAGATAAGTGAAAATTCTGACATGGCAAAATCCTGGGCAACTTTTTGTTGCTCAGGAACTTATAAATAAAGTTAAATTATAGTGTTGCGGAATTAAGGTTACCCTATTATGGGGAGCAACTTCATTATTTGCACAAGATGACAATCTTATCTATAAGTTCAAAGGAGTTTCCTTTGAGCCTAGTAAAGATATGTTTATAACCCTAGCTCTTCAATCAAATGATTCAATAAAAGATGTCGCTTTCCTTTCTGACATTTTTGACAACAATCAAAAATATATAAGAGCAGGCTATGATGAAATGCTGTTTGAAAAGATTTTAGGGGCTTTAGCTGAAAGAGTTCAATTTCAACAAAAATCACTAGCTATGGGAACTAAATTAGTTACCCAAGCAATAAATCAAGGTGTAGCAACATATCAAAAAGCTAGAACTGAAGAAAAAGCTATTGAAGCACAAAAGCAGGCTGAGCGAAAGGCTTTTATGGAAAAAGCTAAAGCTGAAAACCATCAAAAAGCAATAGAGTTTGAAAACATGACAAAAAATGGGTCTGTTAAAAGTACTTCTACACCAGATATATATAATCATAAGCCTATAAACATTTCGGATTTATATACAGCAGACGGCGATTATAATGCAGCCTTACAGATGGAAGCACAAATCCATGGCGAAGCTTATGCTAGACAAAAGGTAAAAGAACGAAGAAACAATGCTATCGCACAAAGTAAAAATAGTACTGACATAAATAAACCGATAGAATACGAAAAAGTTATCACTGCTGTCACAGAAAGCCGAACCCAACTATATATTAAAATTAAAGTTGGTTATATTATAGGTTACAGTAGAGGCTTAAACCAACTTGGCAAGCACGATTGGACTTTTGTTCCTAATGTCAGCTATACAAAAACATTCCAAAACCGAGAGTTCGCCTATACTGCAAACGTAGGTGGCACACGAATTTACTTTAATCTGTAACAATTATGAAGATACTTCTTATTCTCATCACAACTATTGTTTTTTCTTTGCCATCATTCGCAAAGGGAGAAATTGACTATGTTAAGTCAGCCAATAATGTAACACTAATTGGAAGCAATACAAACATAGGCAGCATTATAAACGCAGGTGCTATGAAAAGAGGCATGATAATCGCTATTGCCAATTCAAAGAAAGCTCCTTTAATCTATAGTTTAGAGCAATACACATCAAATAACAAACAGCAATATGCTTTAAAAGTTTGGGTAAGTCCAAATAAGAAAATGCCCTCTATACTTAATTCAAATGGTAAACTGCTATTGAAAACTGCAAAAGGCAACAATATTGAACTTACTTCATGCTTTACAGAAGCAACCATTAATGAAGCATGGAATCTTTCATACACATCATCTATTTTTCCCATAAGTAAAAAACAACTTGAAGAACTTACAACAGGAGTTACAAAAGCACGAATAGAACTTCTCTGTTTAAATACAGAAAAGAATACTACAGAATACAGCTATAAGGATTATGAATATTCAAAAGATGAAATTGGCAAGAATCTAAAGAAATGGTCAGAAGCAATCGAAAAGGAATCAATATCCCCTACGATTACTCCAGAAGACAACTCGCCAAAAGATATACATGAGAATTTCTGATTCCATGTAACACTCCTATATATTGTTACAAGCCAACTTCTTCTTTTATGTGGAGGTTGGCTTTTTTGCTAATAATGCATAAATAGAAAAGATTTGGTTACCCAAACTGTTGTTAAACCAAAGAAAAGCATTATCTTTGCAGCCATACACCAACATATATCAATATGACAGAATACAAGAGACAAGACATCACAACAGAACTTCGTGGAGCACTTCAAGAAGTGAAAGAGCATATCGAGGGTAAGAAGCTACTTCAATCCTTAGATAGTCTTCTTGAAGAATTATAAGAGAGATGGGGTTCTCTCTATAAAATGAATCCCAATATTATTTGCAAAGTACATAACTATTGTACCCAAGCAAAAAGGATGATTGTTGACTCATTGTTGACTAATTTCATTCTATCAGTGTTCATTAACAGGTTGACAAATAGCATAAAAAGACTTGTAGCTCAGTTGGTTACACCTTGCTAAATCCGCAGGAGTTAGTAAGGCTCGGCACAGACTCATAATCTGGAGGTCCTAGGTTCAAGCCCTAGCTGGTCCACGCTTCTATTACAGCGACTTACGAGCAATCGTGGGCCGCTGTTTTTCTTTTTGCACAGAACTTATCCGGCAAGAAAAAGAGGGCAACTGGAGCTTTTGCAACCAAGTTGCAGAAACCTTTTCGTAATTTTGCAACCGAAATAGAAAAAGGAACTGAATGTTCCTGGTTATATAGAACTAAAAGTATTGCAAAATTATGGAAGAAATGAAACATTCTCACGAACATCATCATGACTGCTCATGCGGCACAGAAGGACATGAGCACCAGGGGTGCGGTTGCCACCACCATCATCACCATGAAGAAGGCGGTTTGAAATCCAAACTCTTTCTGATAGGAGCAACCATCATCCTCCTGATTATCGCTGTTTTCATCGAAAAGGAATACAGTCTGGCTACCTGGCAGTTACTCCTCGTCTATCTCATTCCTTATTTATTGATAGGACATGAGACGCTGGGCGAAGCTGCAGAAGGTATTGCCAAGGGCGATATGTTTAACGAAAACTTTCTGATGGCTATTGCAACCATCGGAGCACTTTGCATCGGATTCTTCCCAGGATCAGATACAGAATTCCCGGAGGCAGTCTTTGTGATGCTCTTCTTTCAGGTGGGCGAACTCTTCGAAGGATATGCGGAAGGAAAGAGCCGCGACAGTATTTCGCATCTGATGAATATCCGACCGGATGTAGCGAATGTTGAAAGAAACGGAAAAGTAGAGTCGGTTTCGCCGGAAGACGTCAAGATAGGAGAAACTATCGTAATCCGTCCGGGAGAGAAAGTTCCATTGGATGGTATTGTTGTTGAGGGAAGCTCAGCCTTGAATACCATTGCCCTGACAGGTGAGAGTATGCCACGGGATTTGAATGAAGGCGATACTATCATGTCCGGTTGTATCAACCTTTCAGGAGTAGTTCGTGTACGCACCACCAAGAGTTTTGGCGAAAGTACCGTATCCAAGATTATCTCTCTGGTAGAGAGTGCAGACAAGAACAAGTCGAAGAGCGAGGCTTTCATCACCCGTTTCGCCCGAGTCTATACTCCTATCGTTGTTTTCGCAGCCATTGCCCTGGCGGTTATTCCTCCATTCCTGGCAGCTACAGGAATCGTAGGTGCAGGAACCTTTGGCGAGAACTTCCCATTATGGCTCAACCGCGCCTTGATATTCCTGGTAGTTTCCTGTCCTTGCGCCCTGGTCATCAGCGTGCCCCTCACCTTCTTTGGCGGCATCGGCGGAGCAT
Source organism: Segatella copri (assembly GCF_019249795.2). Classification (NCBI taxonomy): domain Bacteria; kingdom Pseudomonadati; phylum Bacteroidota; class Bacteroidia; order Bacteroidales; family Prevotellaceae; genus Segatella; species Segatella copri. Next base: position 2,262,652 of record NZ_CP156891.1, on the reverse strand, counting down.
CCCGGAACGGTATTCTCATCAAGGGCAGCAACTATATGGATGCTTTAGCCAAGGTGGGAACCGTTGTGTTCGACAAAACCGGAACTCTGACCCACGGAGAGTTTGCCGTGGCAGCTGTTCATGCTGATGATTTCTGCCTAGACCATTCATCCCACGATGCAGATAATGTGCATATTGGCGAATATTCTGACAAGGAGAAGATTCTGCTGCATTTGGCGGCTCATGCCGAGCATTTCACCACTCATCCTATCGGCGCAGCCCTGCGTACTGCCTTTCCGCAAGAAGCAACAGATGGCTGCGAGGTGACCGATGTAGAGGAGATTGCAGGACAGGGTATCCGTGCAAAAGTGAACGGCAAGGTGGTTTGCGTGGGCAACAAGAAGATGATGGAAAGCATCGGTGCCCAATGGCACGACTGCAACCAGGTGGGAACCATCATCCACGTCGCCATTGATGGCAAGTATGCGGGACATATTGTGATCAACGACACCCTTAAGGGAGGAAGCGCCCATGCCATCAGAGAGCTGAAAGAACTTGGAGTAGAGAAAACGGTAATGCTGACGGGTGACCGCAGAGAAGTAGGAGAAGATGTTGCCCACAAACTGGGACTGGACGAGTGTCGTACCGAACTGCTGCCAACCGACAAGGTTTTGCATGTAGAACAACTGCTGAAGACAAAACCGGCAGGCAAGACACTCGCTTATGTAGGCGATGGCATCAACGATGCCCCTGTATTGAAGCGTGCCGATGTGGGCATTGCCATGGGTGGACTGGGTAGCGATGCAGCCATCGAAGCTGCCGATGTAGTACTGATGGATGATGACCCTAGAAAGATTGCCCTTGCCGTGAAGATAGCCAGAAGAACCATTCATATCGCTCACGAGAACGTGGTATTTGCCATCGGAGTGAAGGTTGCCGTACTGATTCTCGCCACCATTGGTCTCGGCACCATGTGGATGGCTGTCTTTGCCGATGTAGGTGTTACGGTACTGGCTGTATTGAACGCCATGAGAAGTTTGGGTAAAAATCGTCTTTTTTATCGTTAAATACCAAAATAAGTTGTATCTTTGCAACCGAATTTTAATATACAATACTGAATGGTTATGTATAAAAAAGACATTTTGACTATGAATAAGATTATCAAACTCATCTTCGTGCTCTGCTGCTTCTGCGGCATTGCACAGGCTCAGCCTCAACGCCCTAAGCTCGTTGTAGGCATTGTTATCGACCAGATGCGATGGGATTATCTCTATCGCTACTACGCCCGCTACGGCGAAGGCGGATTCAAGAGAATGCTCGGAGAAGGATTCAGCGTAGAAAACTGCAAGATTCCTTACATCCCTTCGGTTACAGCCATCGGTCACTCTTCTATCTGGACCGGTTCCGTTCCTTCCATCCACGGAATTGCAGGAAATAACTTCGTGAAGGATGGAAAGGTAGTGAATTGTACTGCCGACGATACCGTCAACCCAGTAGGTTCTGACAGCAAGGCTGGCAAGATGTCGCCTCGCAATCTGTGGGTAACCACCATCGGCGATGAACTCCGTCTGGCTACCAACAACCGCTCTAAGGTGATTGGTGTAGCCTTGAAAGACAGAGCATCCATCCTCCCTGCAGGCCATCACGCCAATGGCGCTTTCTGGTTTGATGACAAGTCGGGCAAGTTCATCACCAGTACTTTCTATATGGATAAGTTGCCTGAGTGGGTGAACAAGTTCAACAAGCAGAAACTCCCAAACAAGTATCTTTCACAGAAATGGGAGACACTCTACCCTATCGATTCCTACAAGGAGAGCACCAACGATGACAACAACTACGAGAATGGAATTGTTGAAGGCGAAAAGGCTGTATTGCCACTCGATCTGCCTACCTTATATAAAAAGCATGGTTACAAGATTCTCCGCAGTACCCCATTCGGCTGCAACCTGACTTTCGATATTGCCAAGGCTGCCATTGAGGGAGAAAATCTGGGTAGAAACACAGATACTGATTTGCTGACCATCAGCTGCTCCAGCACCGACTACATCGGACATCAGGTGGGCGTGAACGCCATCGAAACAGAAGATTGCTATCTCAGATTAGATAAGGCATTGGCAGATTTCTTCGCTTATCTCGACCAGACCGTGGGCAAGGGAAATTATCTCACCTTCCTCACCGCCGACCATGGAGGCGTAAACAACGCCACCTTCCTGCAAGACCAGCGAATCCCTGCCGGCATCTGGAACAAGAAGGGACTGGTAGATGAATTGAACAAGAGTCTGAAGACAAAGTTCAACACCGACAAGGACCTAGTAAAGACCATTATGAACTATCAGGTATTCTTCAATACAGACATCATCGAGGAACTCGGTCTGGATTACGCAGCCATCAAGCAGGTGGGAGTAGACAGACTGAAGAAAGACAAGGACGTGCACTATGCCTTCGACATGGAGAAGACCTCTATCGAGAGCATCCCTGAAGAGCTGAAGTTTCGCGCCATTAACGGTTATAACCGCGAGCGCAGCGGAGGTGTTCAGATTGTACTGAAACCAGGTCACTACGATTATTACAGCAGCAAGGGAACTACCCACGGAGCATGGAATCCATACGATATCCATATTCCTTGCCTGTTTATGGGTTGGGGCATCCAGCACGGCGAGAGTGCCCAGCCTCACTATATGACAGATATTGCCGCTACCGTTTGTGCTATGCTGCATATTCAGGCACCTAACGGCTGCATCGGCACACCGATATTCTAATAAAAAGCAAAAAGCCAGATAATAACAAAGGCTAGGTTCACGATTCTGGGAACCTAGCCTTTATTTTTTATTCAAAAGAAGATGTTCTTCTATTCCGAGAAGAACATCTCTTATTCTTCGTTCATAATCTTCATATATTCCTCGTAAGAAATATATCTGCCACCCATCGATTTGAGATGAGGAGTCTCCAACTGACAATCTATCATCTTGCCACCGTGCTCCTGCAAGTATCTGGCAAGGAAGATGAGGGCAATCTTAGAAGCTGACGGAACCCTGGAGAACATGCTTTCTCCTATAAAAACCTTGCCGATGGTGACACCATAAAGTCCACCCACCAGTTCATCGGTTTCATTATCCCATACCTCTACGCTCGCCGCAAAGCCCTGCTTATGGAGGGCAGTAAATGCTTGGATGATGTTCTCGCCCAACCATGCGCCATCTTCCCAATACCGTCCGTTGGTCTTGCTGCATCCCCGTATCACGCCATCGAAATCTTCGTTGATTCCTATGCTGTATCTGCCCTTTCTCATCAGAGTACGCATGGAATGACTGATGTGGATTTCATCAGGGAAGATGACGAAACGTTTCATCGGACAGAACCAGAGTATTTCAGGCTGGTCACGGAAACTATACCAGGGAAAGATGCCATTGCTATAAGCCAGCAACAGGCGGTCAATACTCAAATCGCCACCAATCGCAAAGCATCCATCCTCATCGCCATAATGCGGATCGGGAAAGTAAATCTCGTCCGCAGTATCATCTATCTGTAATATCATACGCTTATCTTTTATCAAGAATTTCTTGACTAGACTTTCATTCTAATAATTAATCACCAGTTCCCTTCCGTCAAAATCGACATGCGCCTTGCCACTCTTCTTGAGTTTGCCGAAGAGCAGCGCCTTCATCAGGATCGGTTTCAGGCGGTTACCGATGACACGGTCCATCTCGCGGGCACCATATTCCTTGGTAAAGCCCCATTTCAGCAACTGTTCACGCGCAGCATCGGTTAACGTTACGGTAACTCCCTTTGCTGCCAGTTTCGCATCGAGTTGACGAAGTTTCTTGGCAAGAATCAGCTCTGCCATGTGCTTATCCATATCGTTGAACACCACCATGTCGGAAAGTCGGTTGATAAACTCAGGCTTGAAAGTCTTCTTCACCTGTGCCAGCATCGCTTCGCCACGGCTTACGTTTCCATTGAAACCAACGCTAGCCCGTGAAGCATATTGTGCTCCGGCATTTGAGGTCATGATGAGAATCACGTTACGGAAATCAGCCTTCTGACCCTTGTTATCAGTCAGACGGGCACAGTCCATTACCTGGAGCAGGATGTTGTAGATATCGCTATGCGCCTTCTCTATCTCATCGAGCAGGAGTACACAGTTTGGCGTCTTGCGGATGGCATCGGTCAGAAGTCCTCCATCCTCATAACCCACGTATCCGGCTGGCGAACCGATGAGTTTTGCCACGGTATGCTTCTCGGTATATTCACTCATATCGAAGCGTACCAGTTCGATGCCGAGTTCCTTGGCCAACTGCCGTGCCACCTCGGTTTTTCCTACTCCGGTAGGTCCCACGAAGAGGAGCGAAGCCAATGGTTTGTCATCATCTGTCAATCCCGCCTTTGCCATCATCACAGCCTCAACCACCTTGTCTACAGCCTTGTCCTGACCGTAAATCTTGTCGAGTATGCGCTGGCGGAGCGTAGCCAAAGCATCGTTATTCTCATCTTTCATCGCAGCCGCATCAATCTTGCAGACTTTAATCAGAATCTGCTGGATGATAGCCTTGGTAACATAAGAGCGCTGGCGAGATTCTACCGGATGCACTTCCAGATAAGCACCCGCCTCATCCATCAGGTCGATGGCCTTGTCTGGCAGACAGCGGTTGCTGATATATTTGGCGCTGGCACGGACGGCATATTCCAGGGCGTCCTTGCGATAGGTTACATTGTGGAACTTGTTGTATTTATACTGCAAGCCCTCCAATATCTTGATAGCCTCCTCCTCGGTAGGTTCCTTGATGTCAATCTGCTGGAACCGGCGCACGATGCCCTTGCTCTGAGCCATGTAACGGTTATATTCCTCGTAGGTGGTAGAGCCGATGAAACGGATATCGCCTGCCTCCAGATATTGCTTCAGCATATTGGATGCATCAGGTCCGCCATCTGAGCCACGACCGGCACCTATCATATTATGAATCTCATCGATGTAGATAATGGTGTTGCCTTCCTTCACGGCTCCTTCCATCACCATCTTGATGCGTTTCTCGAAGTCGCCACGATATTGGGCACCGGCAAGCATCTGTCCCATATCCATGCCGTAGATGCGAGCCCCCTTGAGGCGTTCAGGAACCTGGTTTTCGTTGATGAGTTTGGCGAGACCATAGACCAGAGCTGTTTTGCCGACTCCGGCTTCTCCGATGTGGAGCGGATTGTTCTTCTCGGCACGGCAGAGCACCTGGATGGTTCTGTCCAGTTCCTGTTCTCTTCCGATGAGCGGATTGTGCTCTTCTACCTTGTCAGAAATACAGGTAACCAGCTGATGCCAATCCTGTACAACCTGTCTTCTGCCTTCTTCCTCGTCGTCGTCATACTCGTTGGCATAATCGTCATCATCAAAGTCTGCTCCCATGCCCATGCCAGCCTCTCCAGTATCTTCTCCAATAGGATAATAACTGTCAACGCTCGCCAGGAACTCGCCCTGCCGGTCGCCCACATTCTTACACAGCAGGAAGGCGGCTTCTGAATTCTGCAAGCCAAACATCGCCTGCACAAAATGGGGTACATTCACCAGCTGTCTGTCGGCAGCAGCAGCCAGGGCGCACGCCGTTCCAAACATAGTTTTGAAGAGCGATGACGGCTCTGGCAGATACTTGATGGTTTCAGGCACACGCTCCTGCTTGGCGAGCCATCCCACCAAGTCTTCGTGCATCTTGAGGCTGTCTACGCCTTCTTCCTGCAGCGCCTGACAGAATGCATACTGCCTGAGCAACGCCAGCAGCATGTGCTCGGGCATCACGAACTCGTGGTCGAAGAACCGGGCTTGCTTCATGGCATCGTCCATCAGAACACTCATATATCGGGTCAATCCCATACTGTCCATTCTATTTTTTCCTTTCTTTTTCTTAGCATATATTGGGGATATTTCCCCGAAATCAACGCCTATTCCGGCATATAAGTGAGTTTAAGCGGAAACTTCTGCGTACGGGCTTTCTCCATCGCTTTCTCCACTTTACTCTTGGCGATGTCATAGCTGTAGGTGCCCACCACGGCTTTCTCTTCGTGATGAACCTTGAGCATGATTGCTTCAGCCTCAGCCTGCGACTTGAAGAAGATGGATTCGAGGATTTCTACCACGAAGTCCATCGGTGTGAAGTCGTCGTTGAACATCATTACCACGTAACGCCCCGGCTCCTTGAGCCTGGTTTTCTGGCGTTCACGAATTGCTGTTTGTTCTTGAGCCATATTTTAATTCTTACTTTTTATAAGCATTGGTAATCTCCACAACATAAACATCGTGGAATCCACCCTTGGCACCATACCACTGGAGCAGGTCCTTGTCAAGGAACTTCTCGGCGGTCATACTGTCCTTATAAAGTTTGCGGCATTCCAGGGTGAGTCGTGACAGATCGAAGGCGATGCTGCCGTTATCAGTTTCTACAGGAACCAGTCCTGTTTCCTTCACCTTATCCAAATCGCGTCCGCTCTTAGAGCCGCAGAAGTTATAAATCTTCCGAGCCTCCTCGCTGTTGCCGAGGAAAGAGAGAGTCATGAATTCATTCTCTTCGATGATGCCGTGGGTGAAACGCTCCGGACGGATAAAGACCACAGCCACCGGCTTGTTCCAAAGCCATCCCAAACAGCCCCAAGAGGCGGTCATCATATTGAAATGATCCTTGTTGCCGGCACATACCAGCATCCACTCCTTACCAATAGTCTCGAAGACGTTGTCATTCAGTTCTTTTACGTTGATCTTTTCCATCTTATCTGTTCCTTTCTTTTTAAGTTCTAATTACCATAAAATTGCGACAGCAGTATTCTGATTGCTGAATGCTGCCCATATCAACTGCAAAGATACAAGAATAATCTGAAAAAGCGAATGTTTCTTTAAGAAAATCGCATCACCCTATTGAGGATTATGCCTAATTAATACTTTTTTATGCCACAAGAAGGCTGAATTGAATACGATTTGTGAGGTAGGAAACCGACCTTGATTTACATTAACTTTGCATCAGCTGTTGAAAAAATAATTCACATTTTATTTTGTCAGTTGCCTAAAAGGCAGTACCTTTGCACCCCGAATGCCGAAAGCCGGGAAGGCGGAAGGCTTCCATTTTTTATTCATTTATAAACATTTAATTTAATGTACAAAACAATTTTCAACAAGCGCAACAGCTTGAAGTTCAACCGATTCTCTAACAAGAGCTACTCACTCTTCGCAGTTTTGGGACGAGAGGTACTTGTTGGTGCACTCAGCGTTGCTACCCTGAGCCATGCTAAGGCAGCAGGCGTAAGCACAGAGGGAGCCAAGGTTGATTCTACCCTCTACAAGGGCGGAAAGGCTTACGAGCTGGATGCGGTGAGCGTTACCGGATCTCGTGCGCCGATGACTGTAGAACAGTCACCTAAGATTGTGTCTGTCATTACCCGCGACGATATTCATCGTGCGGCTGCGCAGACTATCAACGATGTATTGAAATTAGCTACCGGCGTGGATGTCCGTCAGCGTGGTGGCTTTGGTGTTCAGACGGATATCTCCATCAATGGTGGAACCTTCGACCAGATTACCATTCTCCTGAATGGTGTCAACATTTCCAATCCTCAGACTGGTCACAATGCTTCTGATTTTCCTGTAGCTCTTGCTGACATCGACCACATCGAAGTGCTCGAGGGGGCAGCATCGCGCTTATTCGGAACTTCAGCCTTCAATGGTGCCATCAACATCGTAACCAAGAAGGCTAAGAGTGAGTGGGTATCTGCAAGTGTAGAAGGCGGAAGCTTTGGAAGCTTCGGAGCACAGGGACGCATTCAAACAGCTTTTGAAACGGGCAAGTGGACCCAGGCTTATTCTGTAAGCGGAGGCTACAAGCACTCGGATGGCGGCACGGACAACAGCGACTTCGAGAAGGGACAGGGCTACGGCAATCTCTCTTTCTCTTACGACCAGCGTTTCGACATCATCGCCCAGTTGGGTATTGCTAGCCAGAGCTATGGTGCCAATACTTTCTACAGCGCCAAATATAACAATCAATATGAGAAGACAGACCACGGTCTGGCTTCGCTCAATCTGAGTCTGCACAACCAGGAGAAGACCTGGGAGATTGCGCCTCAATTCTATTATAACAAATTCAAGGATCACTATCAGATGATTCGTGGAAAGGCTGGAGCTGCAGCAGGCGAGAACTATCACGACCTAGATGTTTATGGTGGTGGACTGAATGCCAACGTGGCTTGGGCTTTGGGTAAGACCGCAGTGGGTTTCGACATCAGCAAGGAGTGCATCTACTCTACTGCATTGGGCGAGGAACTCGCAGAGAAAGACTATAAGGATATCTCGGGTTCTGACCGTCAATATACCCGAAAGGGCGAGCGCACTAATACCAACATCATGCTGGAGCACAACTTCATCTTCGGCGGCTTCACCTTGTCGGCTGGTGTCTTGGCTAACAAGAATACAGGTCTTGACAACGACTTCCGTTTCTATCCTGGTGTAGATATGAGTTATCGTCCTAACGACAACTGGAAGTTCTACGCTTCCTGGAACAAGGCATTGAGAATGCCTACCTACACCGATTTATACATGAGTAATGCGGTGCAGCAGGGCGACATCAACCTAAACCCGGAGAAGAACTCAACCCTCAAGGTGGGAACTCAATATCGCCAGACTGGTTTTGCCGCAACCGTAAGCGGATTCTACGCACACGGCACCAACATGATTGACTGGGTTCAGACATCCGTGACCGAGCAGAATGACAGCAAGTATCACGTGATGAACATCGGAAAGCTCAACAACATGGGCTACAACGTAGACGCTACTATCTACATGAGAGAATTGGTACCAAACAGTTTCATCACCCGCATCAAGTTGGGTTATGCTTACATCTATCAGGATCATAAGACCGAAACAAACATTCTGAAATCACTCTATGCATTGGAGTATCTGAAGCACAAGGCTGTATTCGGTCTGGATCATCAGATTTGGAACAAGCTTTCAGCTTCGTGGAGCGTAAGATGGCAGCAGAGAATGAATGGCTATCATCCATATACCAAGGTAGATTGCAAACTGATGTGGGACGAGAAGAAATACAATATCTTCGTGAAAGCCGACAACATCACTTGCCACCGCTACTACGACCTCACAGCTGTTAAGCAGCCAGGTTTGTGGATTATGGCAGGAGCCAGCGTAAATCTCGGCCGATAATATAATCTGACAATAATCATCCCAAAAGATGATAAATATCCGAAACACGATTCGGATATCAAATAAAAAAACGAGCCTTGATGGAGGTTTCTTCCTTCCGTCAAGGCTCGTTTCCTTTTATTCCGGCTATTTCCTTTTATTTCAGTTATTCCGGTTTCTGATATTTTCCGTTCACTTTTATCGGTTCGAGATGGATTCCCACATGGGTATCTGCACCGAAGTGCTGCTTCAGTTTTATTTCTATATGAGTAGCATGCTCATGCGCCTCATAAAGCGAAAGAGAACCCGGCATACGGACGTGCATTTCTATCGCAATCTTGTTTCCGATGCGACGGGTACGCAGGTTATGAATCTCTCCCACTCCCTCTTCTTCATTTGCAATCTTCAGGATTTCATCTTCCTCAGTTTCTGGAAGACTGGCATCCGTCAGTTCTTTTACAGACTGCATCACCAGTCCCCAGGCGGCCTTGATGATAAAGGCACTCACGATGATGGCTGCAAGCGGATCGAGCACCGCCCATTTTTCTCCCAGGATGATGGCGCCACCAATACCGAACATCGTTCCGATACTCGATAAAGCATCGCTGCGATGATGCCAGGCATTCGCCACTACAGCCTCGGAATGATATTTCTTTCCGGCTTTAACCGTAAACTGATAAGCCCATTCCTTCATCACGATACTTACGATGGCAGCAATCAAGGCTACAACGCCCGGCTGCTGCAATGTCTCGCCGCAGATGGCACGATAAGTCTTGGTTACGCCAGAATAACAGATCATCACACCCACCACGAAGAGCGAAATACCGATGATGGCTGTGGCAAGCGTCTCGTATTTGCCATGACCATAATCATGGTCCTTATCCATCGGCTTATTGCCCAGTTTTACGAATACCAGTACCACCACATCGGTGGCGAAATCGGTAAGCGAATGGATGGCATCCGCTATCATAGCTGCCGAATGTCCGAGAATACCTGCAGCAAACTTCAGCACGAGCAGCACCACATTGATGATGCTTCCCGCTATCGTCACCTTATATACTTCCTTTACTCTATCCGCATCAGCGGAATGATTCTTTTTCGTTTCTGCGGGCATCTCTTGCTCGTTATATATTCTCTCATTCTTGTCCATACTATAAAATATAACAGAAGTCCTTTGCTTCCTTAATAATGTTTTTGTATAACCAAATTCCTGTCTTTCATGAATTGAGCGGCAAAAGTACATCTTTTTTCTGAAATCGGATAAAAAGAGAGATTAAAAAAGTATAACGAATAGGGAATAATGTGATAGCGAAGAGAGAAAAGCATGGAATTTTGTGATAAAACGCCTTAAAACAATAGGAATTTTGTGATTTTCAGTCCGAATTCCTTTGGAATTTTGTGATAAAGTTGTATCTTTGCACTCGAATAAGAACTATAAACATATTGATTATGAAGCTTTTGCGCAGAAAGATTGATAATTATCTCAAGGAATGGAAAAGCGATAAGGAGAGAATGCCCCTCATCGTGAAGGGAGCCCGACAAGTAGGAAAGACCGCTTCCATCCTACAATTCGCCCATGACAACTATCAAAATGTGGTTGCCATCAACTTCGTATTGCAACAAAAATACAAGGCAATCTTCGAAGAAGGTTACGAGGTAGACAGCATTATCCGGAACCTCACCCTCATCAATCCTTCTCTCAAGATAGAAGCAGGTAACACACTCATCTTCTTCGACGAGATGCAGGATTGTCCTGCCTGCGCCACCAGTCTGAAAGCCTTCAAGATAGATGGCAGGTACGATGTTATCTGCTCTGGTTCGCTTATGGGTATCAATTATCGCGAGATAGAATCGAACAGCGTGGGATATAAGGAAGACTACACGATGCACTCAATGGATTTCGAGGAATTCCTATGGGCAAAAGGTTATGATTCTGCCTTTATAGAACGCCTTTACGAAAAGATGGTCTCCATCACACCACTTTCTAATATGGAAATGGATATTTTAGAGAGGCTATTCCGTGAATACATGACTATCGGAGGAATGCCTGCCGTAGTCAATATGTACGTGAGCAACGGAAACTTCAGCGGCACGCTCAAGATACAGCGCCAGCTTCTTCTTGACTATGAGGAAGACATTACGAAATATGCGCAAGGACTCGACAAAGGAAAAATCAAGAACGTGTACGACCATATTTCTGTCTTCCTGGGACAAGACAACAAGAAATTTCAGATAAGCAAGATTGCCCATGGAGCAAGAAACAGAGAATACGTTGGCACCATCGAATGGCTTCGTGATGCAGGTATCATCAACGTTTGCTATTGTCTCGCCCAAGTATCCTTACCTCTGAAAGGCAACTACGACCCGAAATCGTACAAACTCTATTATAAGGACACGGGCTTGCTGGTTGCCTCGCTAGATGAGGAATCGCAAGAAGACATCAGAGTGAACAAGAACTATGGTACCTACAAGGGCGCCATCTACGAAAACATCGTTGGAGACATACTGGTAAAGCAAGGCTATAATCTTTACTTCTATCGCAACGAGAAATCTACCCTAGAGATGGATTTCTTCATTCGTGATGCCCAGTCGCTCATCCCCGTTGAAGTAAAAGCCACGGATAATGCCACCAAGTCGCTCGCCAAGCTAACAGCACAAGATGGTAAATATCCCGACATCAGATACGGCATCAAGCTCTGCAATAAGAACATCGGTTTCAATGGTAAGTTTTACACCTTCCCCTACTTCCTCACCTTCCTGCTCAAACGATTTGTGAGAAGAGAAAGATAGAAATGCGGAAATCCGCAAAAATCTTTCCTGTTATGATTGTAAATATAGAGACTAATATCTACCTTTGCTACGTATAGACGATAGTTTTATAAAGTATGTGATAACAGGCGACCTCATCAAGAAATACCAAAACGATGACGGCATCGTATTTATGGACGTATTTGATTTCTTGTTGGATAAGGAGTCTATATGATAATTTATAAGGAAAAGGCTAATGGCAATCTTGGATATTTCCCCTCCAAGATTGCCATTTATCCCTAAGTAAATCGAGAGTTATAAACTCGAATATTTTATGAAAGCCCAAAGACTATCGGGATAGTATATTTCACCCTAACACAGTTTCCCTTAAGCTTCCCTGGTTTCCATTTAGGCATAGCCTTGACTATTCGCATAGCCTCTTTATCCAAAGAAGGATCAACACTTCTTGTAATCTCAACATCTGTAATTCTTCCATCTTTATCGACAACAAATTTTACTATCACCCTACCTTGGATTCCATTTTCTTGTGCAACTACAGGATATTTGAGATTAGCCGCAATGAAGGATGATAAGGCATTAGAGCCACCAGGGAACGAAGGCATTTCTTCTACTTGCTCGTAAATTTTATCTGTATCAACCAATTCCGAATTGCCATCTATTGACATCATGATCGGCTTGACAGGTTCCTCTTTTTTAAAAACATAAACATAATTTGCAAGGTACTTGTTTTTTATCCCCAAATCATTAAATTTTACGACCAAAGGCTTTGCATCTTTATACGTTACCTTTGCTGTATCTGCATCTATGAAGAAATCCTCATTTATCTCACCATAATACCCTTCCCCCAGACGATGACCACGCATAATCCAATAAGGCTTTCGATTTACGAGTATCGAAGTCGGACAAATCATATTCTGAACATAAACGAACTTGCCAAAACGACGTAGTCGCTCTGCAGTCTGAAATCCCCTATTAAAATCCTCTTGAAATTGTGGAGCTTCCGCTATAGGCACAGATACATATATGGTAGCTCTTATTTCATTAAAATTACATGTAATAGGAAAATATTCTTTGTCGGCATTATACTTTTCCAAATCCAAGCTCCAATTTTCCCCCATTCTATCCTTAATTGCGTCATAGCAAATGGAGTCAAACACAAACTTTGAAGATTGCTGTAAACGCAGTTCGTAAGCTGTAGTCTTCTCGAATTCTCTTATCTCATTCCATGCACTAAATTTTTCCTTCACACTTTTCATGACTCGTCCTCTGTCGGTCATTTCATATCGTTCCCGTTCTGAATTTTTTGCTGCATTCTCAATAAGTCTTTGCCAAAACAGTGTATTTGAATCCACCGACTTTTTATTTCTTGCACCTCTATTGTTCTTACCCATAGAAGTGGTCTTACCCTTAACCGTTTGAGACGTTTGCCCCATTTTTCTCATTTGAGGCTTTCTCGTTTGAGCATTGCTACCAACCATACATAGCAAAGCTACTATAAGTAAAATAATATGTTTCATAATTTTCCTTTTTTATAGAAAAGCATTAGTACTATTTATTTCCATCTTTATCCCATCATTTTCTCCTCGCGAAAATCTTACGAACCTTTGTCCATCCCACTCTTGAGATTTTCTGACGCAATAAGTTTGGAAGCCATATCCCTTATCTACGATTCTTACCAGAAAAGGATTCCAATCGTAATATGCTTTGTTTATCACTTCTGTTATATCCACGCCATCCAATTCCTTCCGTTCTTTCATCGGAAGTTCCATCACGCAGCTTCCATATTGGTTAAAAGCATCAACGGTATGACGTTCACACTCTGCAGAATGCCAAAACGTTTTACTAGGATACTTCATCTCCATTATCAGAAGCAATCTTCTTTTCAACTCGCCTGATACAATTGCAGGAAAGACAAAATCCTCGTATGATGTTTCATCGTCATAAACGTACACATTATCACCTCCATCCGTCAAATACCAGAAATAGTCATCACCCTCTTTCAGCATTTTAAATGCATATACTTCTTGTGCTTCGTCAGATAAAGTATCACCTTTTGTAGTTTGTGCTTTTGCTGCTTCTTTCACAAGCTCTCTGCCCCCTTCTTTCAGTCCTACTTTTATCCCAACAAACAGAATTACCACAAGTATAGCAGAAAGCACCTTCCAAGACTTTCGCCAGAAAGATGTTTTCTCCTCACGATCAACTGTGGTGCTTGCCTCTTCAGGCTCTATACTATCTACTTTTTGAGTCATAGACTTTTCTGTGTCAGCATCAAGCCATTCACCGCAATATCTACATTTTTTTGCCACGGCAAGGATTTCCTCCCCACAATAGGGGCAACGTTTATGCTTTGTATCCATACATTTCTATTTGTCAAACAAATCTTGATAAACCTTAGCCCATTCTCGCCAAGAATATCCACGAGAAGGATGACGCTGGCGAATCATAAGAGCCTTATCTTCGCCGCCAGTGCTAAACCAACGAGTATTAACCTCATCACCATTAGCCAGAAACAGTTTCTCACCATCTTTCTCGCCAAGAGGATAAAGTCTATTGAAGAGACCATAACCCCAAGTTATGATAACATCAGGTTTCAACTCTTCAAGAATTTCCTTGAATGCCGAAACAGAGCTATTAAACTCGTCAGAAATATCCTTTACACCTGGTCTTGCTATATTGAACTGAATAAAATTGTAAAAAGCAAGTTGATTCCAAACGCATTCTCTATCATCTACAGATATTTCCCTGTTCAACAAAGCCTTTGTTTGGCTAGTATAGCCTCTATAGAAAGAGGCATCTTCACCACTTACAAAACCGTCCACAATTTCTTGAGTAAATGTATGGTGACAAGGAGCACCAGCATTTTCTTCATTATAATGGCTTAGTCCTAACAACAACACTTTCTTGCCACTATTCAAGAATCCTTTCTCGTAATCCTTACCAACAAAAGGATAAGCATTTACATGTTTCATACGCTATTCTATTTTAAAGTTATTAAATGTCGGGGACAAAGATAGTGGTTCTATTTGAAACTATCAAGTCCATAATGGTTCATAAGCGAAATTTCTTGATTTCGGCTTAACAAAAGTAGTAAAAATCGTTCTGTTTCATTGGTATATTATCATTTTGCCAGGTGTTCCCGAGACTTGGCGGGTTAAGATTTCGGTTTCGGCAAAATAAAAAAGCGTGGGAACTTACCCGTCACTCGTCCCACTCTCTGAGGCCTTCGCATTGCCCTGCACTGTTGAACGAGCAACGTCGAAGCCCACGCCGATATGTATACACTTTTCCCTATACGGATATAAGACCTATCGCTTTGACGCAATAAGCCATACCAGTAAAGGAATGTGAATTAACACATCCCGAGAGCACCTACCGTTGCTATGTTCATTGACAGTGCATGAAGTTTGCGAAGTTTCAGAAAGTCAAGAACAAAGCGCTAAGTATGCGCCTTTTCCATTATGTCGTGATCCTTACTCAGAATCATCGGCAAATATACGAATAATGTTTGAAAGAGCAAAAGTTTTAAGCAAAAAATCTTCATTGAGGGATAAAAATCATCAAATTCCTCCCTCTCTGAGGGATTTTTCTGTATTTAACCACGCTATGCGAAATTTTTATTGTACTTTTGCACCCGTGCTTGGAAAAGCAACAAATAAAACAGAAGAGTAAACGATATGGCAGAAAAGAATAGCATACCCCAATTCGTGAATAGCGAATCTATTATGTCGGATAGCAACTATGTGAAGTGGCTCTCCGATTTGAAAGGTCGTATTCGCATCGCCCAACTCAAAGCGGCTATCAAAGTCAATGAAGAGTTGCACAAGCTTTATTGGAGCTTGGGAGAAGACATTTGTAACAAGCAAAAGCTATATAAGTGGGGCACTAATTTTATAAAACAGCTTAGTTTGGACTTGCGTTCTGCATTTCCAAATGTAGAAGGTTTTTCTTGGTCAAATCTTTATAAAATACGCAAGTGGTATCTCTTCTATTCTTCGCAAAATGATTTTTTGTACCAAGCTGGTACAAAATTAGAAACCTTAGAAAGTACTAGCGTTCCTATGCCTGCGATTTTGCTTCGTGTACCCTGGAGGCATCAGACTGTCATTGTCTCAAAATGCAAGACCATATTGGAGGCAATATTCTATCTCAACCAAGTGATTGAAGGCAATTTGAGTCGTAATGAGTTAGAACATATTATCGAAGCCCATCTTTATGAGCAAAAGGGAAAAGCCTTGAATAACTTTGAGTCCACACTCCCTGCGCCACAGAAAGCCTTGGCTAACGAGATGCTCAAAGACCCTTATAAATTAGATTTCTTATCCATGGCTGGCGACTTCTCGGAAAAGGACCTAGAGGATAAGCTGGCTCAAAACATTACTCGTTTTTTACTCGAACTGGGCAAAGGTTTTGCTTATGTTGGGCGACAAATGGAACTTACCACACCAAGTGGAAAATCATACTTCCCCGACATGGTATTCTATCATACCAAACTCAAATGTTATGTTGTGATTGAGCTAAAAGTGGTTGATTTCATGCCAGAGTTTGTTGGCAAACTTAACTTTTATGTTGCAGCAGCCGACGAACTTTTAAAAGACGAAGGAGATAACCCTAGCATTGGTATTCTGCTATGCAAAGACAAAGATTCATCTGTTGTTGAGTGGGCTTTAAGAGGCATTACCACTCCATTAGGTGTTGCAAGTTACCAGCTACAAGAGGTATATGAGCGAACTTTACTCGAAATGAAAGAGCAATCCACAAAGAATTCCACTAGCAATAACAACGATTAAGAAAGCATAAACAGAATATGGTTTTAAATTACATTTGGATAGCATTTTTCGTGATTGCGTTCATCTTCGCACTCATCGGATTGGCAATGGGAGATACGACTATCTTCCAGAAGATTGTAGATTCCACCTTCGACTCATCCAAGAATGCCTTCGAGATTTCTCTCGGACTTACGGGCGTGCTCGCCCTCTGGCTTGGCATCATGAAGATTGGAGAGAAGGCGGGAGTTGTGAATGTGTTGGCAAGAGCGCTCAGCCCGGTCTTCACCCGTCTCTTCCCCGATATTCCGAAGAACCATCCGGTGATGGGAAGCATCTTCATGAATATCGCTTCGAATATGCTGGGACTCGATAATGCGGCAACGCCTACCGGATTGAAAGCGATGCAACAGATGCAGGAGCTCAACACGAAGAAGGATACGGCAACGAACCCGATGATTATGTTCCTGGTTCTGAACACCTCTGGACTCACCATCATCCCTACCACCATCCTCGCCTTCCGTGCCTCCTATGGAGCAGCCCAGCCTACGGATGTCTTCATCCCTATTCTGATGGCTACGCTCGTGGCTACGCTTGCCGGAATCATCATCACTTCGCTCTGGCAGCGCATCAACATCCTGCAGCCGGTATTGCTCGCAACTCTGTTGGGAATGTGCGCCTTCGTAGGCATCATCATCTGGGGATTCGGACAGATGAACAAGGATACGATGAACACGGTTACCACCTTGGCTTCTAACATGATTCTCCTGAGCATCATCCTCTGCTTCATCCTGGCTGGTTTCTGGAAGAAAGTGAATGTTTATGATGCATTTATCGAGGGAGCGAAGGAAGGTTTTACTACTGCGGTGAAGATTATCCCTTATCTCGTAGCTATCCTTGTGGGCATCGGCGTGTTCCGTGCTTCGGGAGCGATGGATATGGTGATTCAAGGCATTTCGTGGTCGGTAGAACAATGCGGCTTGAATGCCGATTTCGTAGGCGCCCTGCCTACCGCCATCATGAAACCGCTGTCGGGAAGTGGTGCACGAGGCATGATGCTGGAGGCGATGAAGAACTATGGTCCTGATTCGTTTGTGGGCAGATTGAGCTGCATCTTCCAGGGTTCCACCGATACCACCTTCTATATATTGGCAGTATATTTCGGAAGCATAAGCATCAGGAATACCCGCCACGCCGTGGCTTGCGGCTTGCTCGCCGATTTGGCAGGAGTCATCGCAGCTATCGCTATAGCATATTTATTCTTCGGATAAGAGTCTCCCACAGATTTCACAGATTTACACAGATAATCTTTGAATGACAGCGCAAGCCCAATTTAACATTTAACACTTAACATTCAACATTAAGAAAGATAATGGCAAGTTTAAAATCACTCGCAAAGGATACCGCCATCTATGGTTTGAGCAGTATCATCGGCAGATTCCTCAACTATCTGCTTGTACCACTCTATACGGCAAAGATCAGCGCCGCAAGTGGTGGTTATGGTGTCATCACCAACATGTACGCCTATACGGCGTTACTCCTCGTTATCCTGACCTACGGAATGGAGACCACCTTCTTCCGTTTTGTCAACAAGGAAGGAGAAAACTCAGAAAAGGTTTATCACACGGTATTGAGCATGGTGGGCTTCACTTCCCTACTCTTCATCGCCCTGGTATTCCTCTTCATCACGCCTTTGAGCGATGCGATGGGCTACGCCGACCATCCGGCTTATGTATGGACCATGTTCGTAACCGTGGCTATTGATGCCTTCCAGTGCATCCCGTTCGCTTACCTCAGATACAAGAAGCGCCCATTGAAGTTTGCTGCCTTCAAGTTGCTCTTCATCGGTCTGAACATTGCGCTCAACCTGGTTTACTACGTCATCATGGATGGTCACGATGTGGGTTATGCTTTCTACATCAACCTGGTTTGTACCGCCTCCATCACCTTCTGTTTCTACAAGGAACTGAAGGAAGGATTCATGGGCGAGAAATGCTCCTGGAGCGAATGTAAGGTGCTCGTCAGGAAGATGCTGGGCTACAGCTGGCCAATCCTCGTGCTCGGTATTGCCGGTATTCTGAACCAGACAGCCGACAAGATTCTCTTCCCTTACATCTATGAGAAGGGCGATGCGCATGCGCAGCTCGGAATCTACGGAGCAGCCAGCAAGATTGCGATGATCATGGCGATGATTACACAGGCTTTCCGCTATGCTTACGAGCCATTCGTATTCGGCAAGGCAAAGGATAAGGACAACCGACAGACTTACGCTTCGGCGATGAAATATTTCGTCATCTTCACCCTGCTCGCCTTCCTGGTGGTAGTAGGTTATCTGGATGTATTGCGCCATATCATCGGTCGCGACTACTGGGATGGTTTGAAGGTAGTGCCTATCGTAATGGCTGCCGAAATCATGATGGGAGTATATTTCAACCTCAGTTTCTGGTACAAGCTCATCGACAAGACCATCTGGGGTGCTTACTTCTCAGGCATCGGTTGTGCGGTATTGATAGCCATCAACGTTATCTTCGTACCAGTTTATGGTTACATCGCCTGTGCCTGGGCTGGCTTCGCTGGATATGGAACAGCCATGCTGCTCTCCTACTTTGTGGGTCAGAAGAAGTATCCTATCAACTATCCGGTGAAGGAGATTATGATTTATGTGGTTCTCGCCCTCATCCTCTTCGCAGGAATGACCGAGGCTAACAGATACTTCTCCAGTGGAATTGCCTGCCTCATCAACACGGTGCTCATCCTCATCTTCGCCGCTTATCTCGTGAAGAAGGATTTCCCATTGAAGAGTCTGCCAGTGGTGGGAAAGTACTTTAGAAAGTAAGAGATTCCAATCATTGAGATTATATTCCAAGAAGTCCGTGGACAATGTGTAAGTCCACGGACTTCTTTTGTTTATATTATACAGAACCTTCGCATGCGGTTCAAGAATAGACAAAAGGACCCAATGTTCCTGGTCCCGAGCAATACCCAGAATATAATAGCAGCCAGCAAGGCGCCCTGTAAGAGCTAAAGCAAACGGCTGAGTGAACGAAACGAGACGACTGAATGAGCTGAAGAATATGACTGAGCAAGCTGAAGGATACGGCTCCGTAAGTGAAAGAAGACGTCTGATCAGGTTCAAAGAGATAGAATATGGAGTTCAAGGAGACTGCTTCTAGAAAGTTGCCACTAGGCTCAGCAGCTCTGCTGAGCCTAGTCAGCAGGTCTGCTCACTGCAGTCAGCAGGTCTGCCGAGCCTAGTGACAACACCTTTTAATCGTACAACAATACCCCCTATAGTTGTACGACTACACACCCTTCAGTTGTACAACTATAAACCTTTAGACGTACAACAATGAATCCATCGATTGTTCAACTTGACTTTTTCTCCCATTTTATACATCAAAAACAAGAAATAGTCCGAGAATTCTCAAAAAAGTAATCTTCCTTTTCGTTATTCCCTCATAAAAGTATATCTTTGCAACGATTATTCCCTCATAAAAAATAAAGAGCATGAGAAAGATACTACAGGACAAGATCAATATGAACGATATCAACAAGATATGCATCATGACACAAGGTAAGGAGAACGACCACCGGAAGGAAGAGCTTTACCAACTCACCTTCGATGAAAACGACCGCGTATCGTTCAATGCGCTTTGGGCTTTAACCCATTTCGATGAAACCAACAACCCTTGGCTCTTTCAGAAGCACGATGACCTGATTGATAGGGTTCTCGTAGAGAAGAATGAGACCAGGCGCCGCCTGATGCTTCAACTCCTTCTCCGTCAGCCTTTCGAGGAAGAATCACTCCGTTCTGATTTCATCGATTTCTGCATCGCCAAGATTACAGCCTGTTCCCAGCCCTACGCCATCCGCTGCTACTGCATGAAGCTCGCCTACGAGCAGATGAAGTACTATCCCGAACTCCTCGAAGAGTTAAGAATGGCCCTGGATATGCTGGAGCAGGAGGTTCTATCACCAGGAATGTTATCGGCAAAAAAGCAAATTATGAAGAAAATCAAGCGAAGCCTTGGAAAATTCGGGAAATAGTCGTAACTTTGCAAACGTAATATTCTAACAATATAATACATAAATGGATGGAGATACAACTGAACGATTATCACAAGAAAGTCAATGCCCAGATGCAAAAGAGCATGGCTTATTGGCGAGAGCATCCGCTTTCGCTGGAGGAGTGCTTAGCTCAATTCAAGCGCTTGCGGGAACAACGAAATGTTTGCCAAGCATTCCTGGTATTTCCGCAATGCCCTGGTTCGTGCCAACTATCGAAACATTCAGAAAGGCTTAGATTATTCTCCTATCTACCTGGTTCGTTTCTTCAGGAACTTACTCCTAAAAGATAGTTGGGTTCTCAAGAACAGGTATTTGCATATCCGGCCGACTGATGATTGGAAAGAGCAGCCGAACTTAAATTCTCAAACAGGAAGTGGACAGAAAAACAACTTCATAAATAAAGAAGGAGAAGAAAATGTCCCAAGCTTGTCCCAAGTTCGTCCCAAGTTCGTCCCAAGTAGAAGAACTCATAATACGTATAAATAAAGATTATCTATCCATCGGCGATATAATGAACCTGTTTGGATTAAAGAACAGAACCAGATTTAGAAAAGAATACATTACCCCAGCCCTAGCCGAAGGAGCCTTGGAGATGAAATATCCAAACACCCCAAGACATCCACGCCAGCAATATCGAATGACAGAACAGGCAAAGACTTGGAAAGAATGGTATGAGAAAAAGAATAAATAACATCATAATATAAATAGAAAACAAAAACAAGTAATGAAGAAAAAAGCAACGGTCCTTATCGCCTCTATCATGGCGTTCTGCGGAATCAACACCGCTCACGCTGACGAGGGAATGTGGACAATTTACAACTTGCCTAACGCTGCGTATGAGATGATGCAGCGCGAAGGCTTCAGTATGACTTACGACCAGCTCTACAACGGCGAGAACGCCTTGAAGAATGCTGTGGTTAACTTCTCGGGCTATTGCTCAGGCGTAGTCGTTTCTCCAGACGGTTTGGTATTTACCAACCACCATTGCGGTTTCGAGGCTATCAGAAGCCACTCTACCGTGGAGCACGACTATATGCTCAACGGTTTCTTTGCTAAATCTTACGCAGAGGAATTGCCTAACGAGAATATGTTCGTCAGCTTTATGGTTGAACAGAAGGATGTAACCGATAAGGTGATGAGCCTCGGATACGAGAAACTCGACAACAAGAAGCGCGATGAACTCATCGATTCTCTGGAGAACGAGATGACTAAAGAGGCGAAGAAGAACGATTCTACCCTCCATATCACCGTTCAGCCTTTCTACGAGGGCAACAAGTGGTACGCTACTACTTACCGCGACTTCACCGACCTGCGTCTGGTTTTCACCGTACCAAAGTCTATGGGTAAGTTTGGTGGCGATACAGACAACTGGATGTGGCCTCGCCAGACCTGCGACTTCTCTGTATTCCGCATCTATGCCGACCCTAAGACCAATGGTCCTGCTGCCTACAGCAAGGATAATGTGCCTTACAAGCCAAAGCGTTGGGCTCAGGTTTCTCTCCAGGGTTATAAGGATGGCGACTATGCGATGACCATGGGTTACCCAGGCAGCACAGAGCGCTATCTTTCAAGCTACGGAATCCAGACCATGCGCGATGCTGAGAATGCGCCTCGTGCCCAGGTTCGTGGCGTAAAGCAGGAGGTGATGCAGAAGCACATGCGTGCCGACGAGGCTGTCCGCATTAAGTACGACAGCAAGTACGCCAGCTCTTCCAACTACTGGAAGAATGCCATCGGTATGAACAAGTGTATCGACTCTATCGGCATCGTGAATCTAAAGCGTGAGTACGAAACCCGTCTCCGTGCTTGGCAGGATACAGCCAAGGCTGCCAACGACCTCGCCCACAAGGTAGATTTCGACAAGCTCGCCAAGCTCTACAAGGAGAGCGCTGACGTGAAATACGCCTGGACCAACTTCGCTGAATCTTTCACAAGAAGAAGCAACATCGAGTTCTCTACCCGTGCCATCAAGCTCCAGACCGACATGGAGGTGAAGGGTCCTGAGAAGAACAAGAAGAAGCAGTATCATGAGTTTGAAGATAACTCTGCAGAATGGGATATGGCGCTCGATAAGGAAGTGCTCGCTACCCTTCTGAAGAACTACAAGGAGCACGTAGATGCCAAGTGGTTGCCTAAGTTCTACAAGACCATCGACACTGAGTTTGGCGGCAACTACGCCAAGTATGTGGATTATCTCTGGGAGAAGTCGCTCATCATGAAGAAGGGCGCCAAGCTCTATTTCAACAAGAAGGGATATGAGAAGGATCCAGGCGTAAGCTTCGGTATGGATCTGAACGATGTATTTGCAGATTTCGCTGCTCAGATGGGCAGCATCAACGACAGCATCGCTGAGCAGGAGAAGTATCTCTGTGCTGCCAAGCTCCGTATGGAGGAAGACATGCCTCACTACAGCGACGCCAACTTCACCATGCGATTGAGCTACGGTCAGGTAGGCGGTTTCGACCTCGGTGGCAAGCCATCAGGCTATTATACCACAGCCGAGAGCCTCGTTGAGAAGATGAAGCAGGGCGATAAGGTAATCGATTACTACGCTGAGCCTATCATGCACGAGCTTCTCTCTGAGAAGGATTTCGGCAAGTATCAGGATAAGACGACTGGCAAGATGCAGCTCTGCTTCCTTACCAACAACGATATTACCGGCGGTAACTCTGGTAGCCCTATGTTCAACGGCAAGGGTGAGTTGATTGGTCTTGCTTTCGATGGCAACTGGGACAGCCTCAGTTCTGACATCAACTTCGACAAGCGCCTGGCTCGCTGCATCGGTGTGGATATTCGCTACGTGCTCTACCTGATGGATAAGTGGGGACACGCAGACCGCCTCTTGAAGGAGATCAATGCAAAGTAAATTCTATCTCTGAATCAACAGAGATGATATAAAGGTTTATCCTGGAATAAAGATTAGTCTCAGGATGATATAAAAAGAGCGGAAAATCAGCTGTTAACTGTTAACCTGTTAACTTCTGGCTTTCCGCTCTTGTTTTTTCTTATAGGTTCTCAACTAATATTGCGAGATATTATTCAGTTCCTTCAATGAAACCTGACGAGGCTTCTCGGCGAGTTTCTTCTTCAATTCATCCATCGTTATTTCTGCAGCTGGATTGAACTCATCTGATTGCATATAACCCAACACGCTCTCGTAGAAAGCCCTACCCTCTGGATATTTGGCAGCCTTCTCCAAATCGCTCATGCAGATGAGGAGCTTTCCGGCTCCCACCTTCCATTCCATCACCAAACCCAACTTATGATTCCGCTCGATATTATCGATCACCTGAACTACCGGGCGATAATCCTTGGCGAAGTTGTCAAGCACCAGCGGATGCGATTCCTTGATTATCGGGAACCATTGCCAGTTGGTGTGCATTTCCGTAGGGAATCCCTTGAATATCGGATGTTCCGGATTCGTAAGAATGCCCAGGGTTCCTGGAGAAACCTTCTTCTTGTTGTTCTCGCAGATGGTCTTGAACATGCGATAGTTCCAGTAATCGGTCTGGAAGAGTCCACCCACGGTATAAGGTGTGGCATTATCTGACTGAGAAAGCGTATCATCTGCAGCCACGAAATGGCTGGAAGTCGTAGGAAGCCAAAGCACCTTTGCTCCCTTTTCTAGTTTCTTGACGACATCGGAAGTCAAATCCTTGGCAATAACGACTTGCTTTTTCAGATAGTCGATATTCTTTGGGGTCGTATAAACCCAAAGGTCGTAAGTATTGGAATATCTTGTCGCATCAAGTTCACCTTCATATATATACAAGGAGAGGGTCAGTTTGCGAGAACCCACATACACGTCCAAGCACTTACCATCCCCATCGTCAATTCCGTTGGCTTTCACTTTCATCTTATGAACGATCTCGCCAACATCTATCCATCCCTCCTCGTCGGTATGGATAGTTATCTCGCCTTGTGCCAAAGGAGAAGGCTGATTCAAATGAGTAAGAGTTTCGGCTACACTGGACTCGTTTGGATAACGTTCGTCTTTGGCATAATCCAACTTCCATTCCACTTTCTTGCCCTTCAAAGACTCTCCCCCATAATTGGCGATTTGAATCTTCGCCTTCATCGTGTCATTCTCCTCATAGCAGAATCTGTCTGTCACCAACAAAGGCACCACAGGCGAGCACCACTGGCGCCATTCCTCGGGCGTAGTGATTCCCTTACTCTCCATAAACGCATCGAGGATGCCTACGAAAGCACTTCCCTGACCGGGATAATCCTGAATATCGAGCAGTTGGAAGCCCGCCATATTCCGGGTTCTCAAATCCATCTCTATATCGGCTTTATAGAGTTTCACGCTCCATAAGCCCGAAGCCTTGTGGAAATCATCAGCCTGCGAGAGCATTCCGGCTGCAGCCAGACGACGGCGGAACACTCCAAAGTTATAAGGATGAAGTACTCCGGTATATTTCTTCATTTCCCGATAATCAGGATAGGTCTGAAACTGTCCTGTTTCGTGAGAGATGATTGGGATTCCGGCCTTATCGCAAGCCTCATCAAAATTCATCGTAGAATTAGGATGGAAATGATTGATCATTCCTCCATCGTAGGCATCGGCAAACGAGAAGGAACCACGGGTATGAGTATTGTATTTGCCCCATCCCTCGCCTCCGATGCGGCAAGTGGTGAAGTAATCCATTCCTTCTTTTATTCCCTGATAACCGAGATAGTAATTGCTTCCAAAAGTATAGTATTTATCTGGCGCAATCTTGCGGAAATCATCCACAAACTCCTTCATCTTGTCGATATCTCCCCAGAGTTCATTACCCAGCGCCATCATTCGGAAAGAAGGATGGTGACCGTATTCTCTGAGGATGTTCTCGCCTTCCTGATGCAGGAACGCCATCAGCCTTTCATCCTTCTTATCAAAAGACCCCCAGAAAGGAAGTTCCGGCTGGAGATAGATTCCCAGACTGTCCGCAGCCACGAAAGCCGCCTCCGGTGGGCACCAGGAATGAAAGCGCACATGATTGATTCCATACTCCTTGCAGGTTCCGAGATACTTCATCCAGCCTTCCACGCCCATTTCCACATGTCCCGTCAGCGACCATACAGCCGCATCGTGCTTGCCACGGAGGAATATCCTATGACCATTGGCGTAGAAGTGGGCGCCCTTGATATGAAAATCCTTGGCGAAATCAGGCATCTGAAGGGCTGTAGAAGAAGCTACAGAACGGCTAGGGATTGCTCCTGCTTGCATTTCTATAGAAGAGGCTAGCTGGAGTTCTATCCTTCCGATAATTCCATTCCAGTTGGTCTGCGTATCTTCCGTATAAGCATGGCTGGAGCCGTAAACCTGATCAGGCACACCTCTTCCATTATCCACTACGATTTCCAAGAAATGCTTGCCCGGCTTCACCTTCTTTGGCAGAAGATAGCGCTGGGGAGTAGAGATGAAGTTACAGGAATCCACCAGTTCTCCATCCACATACACCCATGTCGGTCGGGTACGCTCCAGGAAGAGTTCTACCGGCTTCTTCCAGTCCTTCGGGATATTGATTGTTCTGGAATATCTTGCAGCTCCTTTATAGGCATAGAGCCTCGTAAGATGCGTTGTTTCCATCGTATCTTTCGGAGCGAATCCCAGATGGTTCGTATCGATGGTACCGGGAAGAATGGCACGCTTCACCTCACCCTGCGAGGCACGCTTACTCTTGGCGAAAGCGCTACCGCTCTTTCCCAACTCCACATTCCATTCACCAGCGAGCGAAATGCTCTGTGCTTGCAAGCCCAGACTTACCAGTCCCAGACAAGCGATAAGAATAGTTTTCTTCATTAACTTATTACAGAATATCTTTTAGGGTTAAAATTGCGTATAAAGATATAATAAATTTGATGTTTACGGCTGCAAATATACAAAAATTGCGGTAAAAACACCGCAATTTACCAAAGAAATTGCTGTGTTTTTACCGCAAAATATGGATATTGCATCAAAACATCCCTTTGATGCAGACTTTCATCTTATTATAAATCGCTGCCTAAATTACTTCTTCTTAGGTCTGCGACGAGCCCAGCCTTCTTCCTCGAAGTTTGGCTCCTCACCCTTGAACTTCACGTTGTCGTTGTTCTGGAAGAACTGGCGCCAATCGCCTGTATCCTCCTGAGGGCGAGACTTTCTGCCGCCACGGCTTCCACGTCCTCCCTTTCCACGAGCATCTCGAGAGTCTCTAGCATCATCAGCAGAACCTCTGCGGCTGCGTCCGCCTCTTTCTGAAGAACGACCGCCTCTGCCCTCAGAACTGCGTCCTCCGCGGGCTGCTCTGCCATGACCTTCCTCATCAGCATCGTTACATCTCACGGTTCTGCCCTTATACTCAGTACCGTTCAAAGCCTTCATCACGCGCTTCGCATCCTCCTCAGGCACCTCGATGTAGGCAAACTTACTCAGCAGGTCGATGTGACCCACCTCCTGGCGACCCTTCACGTGCTTGTTCAGATACTGCATGATTTCGCCCGGATAGAAACCATCTGCCTTACCCAGGTTGATGAACAGTCTCTTGAAACCAACCTCAGTCTCATGCTTTCTGCGACCATTGGAAACCTTGCCACGGCCTTCGCCACGACTTCCACGACCTTCGCCGCCACGGGAACCCTTGCCGGTCTCAGGCTTGATAATCTCAGGAGCATTCTTATAGTAATCGAGGAACTTACCGAAGGTGATGGTCACCATCTTCTTGATGATGTCCTCCTTGTCGATGTACTCAAACTGGCGGTTGATTTCAGCCATGTATGGTTCAATCTGATCCTCATCCACATCGGTCTTCATAATGTCGTCCATGGTCTTGAAGAGCTGCTTCTTGCAGATTTCCTCTGGGGTTGGCAATACGCCATCCACGAAGTCCTTGCCAATCTGCTTCTCTATCTGGCGAACCTTGAACTTCTCTCTAGTATGGATGATAGAGATGGATGTTCCCTTCTTTCCGGCACGACCGGTACGACCGCTTCGGTGGGTGTAACTTGCCACATCATCAGGCAAACCATAGTTGATAACGTGAGTCAGATCATCTACGTCTAGACCACGGGCAGCCACATCGGTAGCCACCAGGAACTGAACGGTATGATTGCGGAACTTCTGCATGGTGAGGTCACGCTGCTGCTGACTCAAGTCGCCGTGCAGTGCCTCTGCATTATAACCGTCCTTAATCAGCTTATCTGCAATATCCTGAGTCTCCAGCTTGGTGCGGCAGAAGATAATTGCAAAGATGCGTGGATAGAAATCCACCACGCGCTTCAGGGCGAGATACTTGTCCTTGGCATTTACCAGATAGTAGATGTGGTTTACATGCTCAGCACCCTCGTTGCGCGAACCCACTACGATTTCCTTGTGGTCGTGCAGGTAGTTGAGGGCAATCTTCTCGATGTCCTTGCTCATGGTAGCCGAGAAGAGCAGGGTGTTTCTATCCTCAGGCACGTTCTCGAAGATGGCATTGATGCTCTCAGAGAAGCCCATGTTCAGCATCTCGTCAGCCTCATCAAGCACCACGTTGTTCACGTTCTCCAACTGAGCCACGCCACGATTAATCAAATCGAGCAGACGGCCAGGGGTAGCCACGATAATCTGCACACCATGCTTCAGGGTGCGAATCTGGCTTCCGATGTCGGTACCGCCATAAACTGCGGCAATATGCAAACCGTCGATGTACTTGGCAAAGCTGTTCAAATCGTCTGCTATCTGAAGGCAGAGCTCACGTGTAGGACTGAGGATGATAGCCTGTGTCTGCTTGCTGCTGGCATCAGTTTTCTGGATAACCGGAATACCGTAAGATGCAGTCTTACCCGTACCGGTCTGCGCCAACGCAATCACGTCGTTCTTATTACCAAGCAAATATGGGATTACTTCTTCCTGAACTGGCATTGGATTCTCAAATCCAAGCTCTTCGATGGCACGGCGAATCTCCTCGCTCACGCCCAATTCTTCAAATGTCTTCAAATCTTTTTAACCTTAATTCATAATAATCAAAATGGAAGGCCGAATTCACCCTCCCAGCCATGAATTAGGGTGCAAAATCCTTCCGAAACGCTTGCGGCAATCCTACGCATTTATTAAGATTGCCTAAATTCGGGTGCAAAGATACGAAAAAAATGTGAGTTTCTTGCAGATTTCTGCAATATTTTATTACCTTTGCATGAAAGTTACAACAAACAGATAACCAAGAAAACTTGAAATATATGAAAAAAGTTATTTTCACTCAAGAATGGATTGCTTTGCATCCATATGAAAAAGCAGACGAAACAGATCTGTATTATACAGAACTCGCCAACGAAATATACCACGCTCTTGACGAGGCGTGCTACACCCATAACTTCAAGAATATGGATGAAGCCAAGCAGCTGGCACTCAGCATTGCCGGTTATTTCGAAGATGTGATTTCGGGCACAGGCATTTGGAAGACTTTCACGGAAGAATGCAAGCAGCGCTACGGCACCTACATTCCTTTCTATGAGAAAGAAAGCGAATTCATCAAGAGTACACTCAACGAAGATGACCCGGCTTACGACCCTGAGGAAATCAACATCGCTGATGTCAAGTTCCTGCTCTGGCACCATTACCAGCAGAGCAGTTTCGTACAGGAAGCCGTTCCTTTCCTCTTCGGAACCCTGGAACTGGCTGCCAAACTTGCCTACAACATTCTCGACAGAGAGTATGAAACGGCTCCGGAAAACGAGCGTCTTCTGACTTATCTCAGCGAAATGCCTGAGATAGAGGGCAACGCTGAAACGACCGAAGAGGACATCGAGAAGAACAAGGAGTTGGATGAGATTCACCGTCGCGACACCCTGGCGTGGTTCCATTATGGCTGCTATTTCAACGTGGGCAACCAGAAGCGCCTGCAGTTTACCCTCCAGCAGATGGCAAACTCGCCTCAGGGACTCACCGAACCGCTCGCTTATTCTGTGCAGATGGAAATGACCATCGTCGGCAGAAACAATCTCCTGGCGCTCACTTCTTACGAATGGCTCCGCAAGATTTGCAGGAACATGCCTACCCACAAGATCTGGGAGGATGAGGAGTTCAGGAAGAAGGCTATAGAGCCACATGAAAAGGCAGATCATGAGAAGGCGATTCACGACTACAATCTGCTCAAGGCGAAGGGATATGAAGACAAGTTCATCTTCCTAGAAGATGTGAAGACGCTGAAGGAATTCCTCAAGGAGATTGAATTCGAGTTGCCAAAGGACATCCGATTCCCTCAGAAATACGAGAAAGGCATCATCTTAAGCGGAAGTCCATACACAGGCATCAACATCAGTTTCGGTCTGGCTCATTGCATCGCATCGCCTGAGAACCCATACTATGTACAGGAGCGTGCAGAGACCGACAGCTTTGGCATTATCAGCGGCAATGGTCTCCCATTCCCTTACGAAATTGTCTGCAAACTGATAGAAAACAACCTGATTCCTGACGCAAACATCTTTACGAGCCAGTATGTAAAGGAAGAAGGCTTGAAGATTACGCAGGCAAACCTCCAGTTCCTTGCCGATTACTACTTGATGGGCAGAAAGGACAAAGACCTGTCGCCTAAGGAGTTGTGGTAAAGATGCATTCAGCATACTCAAAAAGTTCACTACGCTAACTCCATTTTTTAAGGCGTTAGCGTAGTAGACTTTTACTGATTTATAGAAGAAAGAGCGGAAAATCAGCTGTTAACTGTTAACTCTGTTAACCCCAAGCTGTTCTTCCGCTCTTTATTTATTTCTTATTTCAAATTCTTATCCAGAAACTCCAGCATTTTCTCCTGTGCCTTCAGTCCGCAGGAATGAGGGATTTCCCAAAGCTCCGTATCCAGCAGATTATCAACTCCTTGACTCTTCCAAACCTGATGCATTTCGGCGAAAGCATCCTTTACACCAGATACGGGGAAGAGCTTATCTTTTGTGCCATTGATGAAAAGCATCGGTTTCGGGCAGGCGAGGGAAGCAATGTGGGGATAATCGAGATATTGCCTCAACCCCGGGATGCAATTCGCAAAACCGCCATTCTCCTTTCTTCCGAATCTCCGGGTAAGCTGCGCATCGGTGGTAATCATCCAGCAGATGGAAGCACCCGCCTTGATTCTATCCGATAAGGCAGAGAGCATCCACGAGCGATAGGCTCCCATCGAACACCCCACGCATCCGATACGCTTCGCATCCACCATCGGCAGCGAAGCCAGGAACTCGGTACTGGAAATATCATCGTAAGTCATGAAGGCAGAGAGGTCTCTACCCAGCATCATCATGTTGCCGGCTATCAGGTCGTATTTGTTTCTATCTACGCCCTCCTTTCGGCCTCGTTCTCCCCACATCGGAGCATCTGCCGAAAAGACTACGTAGCCATGTTTCGCCAGATAATCGCCCACGTACTGATTATCATAAAGCTGCCTTGCCCACGCATCCGCATCATCCAAGATCTCCTGACAGAGTGCCTGCTTCGTAGGGGAATCTTTTTCTTCCGGAGTAAAGAAAGGGCGAATCATCTTCTCCTTTCCGATAAAGAGATGAGCACCATGATCATGAAGCGCATTGACTGTTGGGAATGGTCCCTTGCCATCCGGAATCAGGAGATAAGCCGTAATACGGGAATAGGCGTTGATATTGAAGGCGATTTTCTGCGCCTTATATCCGTCTCTCTGTTCCTCACCGAGCACTTCCATATCCCAAGCCGCAGCCGCTTTCGGAGGCGTCATCATGCATTCGAGAACCTTCGCCCTTGCCGCCTTCTTCCACTTCTTGAAGTTCTTAATCGGACTGTTTCCCCAAGCCATCGGATAGGTCAGTTCCTTCTTCAGCGTTTCTACATAGGTAGGAATCTCTCCCTGCCATTCATACTTCTCCCGCTTCTGAAACTTCGGCTTCGGAGAGGTTTTTGCAAACGGCACAGAGGTCTGTGCAAGCGCCACCGATGCCTGCAACAAAGCGATGATACTATATGTGATAATCCTTTTCATTCTCTTGTCTTGTTTTGTTAGAAATCTATCTTCCTGTTTATAAGATTAGTTATTGTTTGCAAAATTAAGAAATTATCCGCAAAAAGAGCCCAATAATCTCGATATTTTTGCGTACCTTTGCCTAAAACATTTATAAATAACGGATAAAACATTCATAAACAACAGATAAAACATCATCAAATAGAAAATAAAGACATGAAAATAGCAGTTTTTTGTTCAGCAAATAAGAATATCGACCCCGACTTCTTCACATTGACTGAAGAGATGGGAAAGTGGATGGCTGAGAACGGCCACGACCTGGTTTTCGGCGGCTGCAACTCCGGTCTGATGGATTGCATCGGCAAGGCAGTAAAGGCGAATGGCGGCAGAACCATCGGTGTGGTTCCTACGCTTGTAGAGCGAGGAGGCAGAACCTTCCCAGACCTCGACATCGAGATTCCGTGTGATAATCTCAGCGACCGCAAGGACCTGATGCTTGCCCAGAGCGACATCTTCGTAGCCCTTCCTGGCGGCGTCGGCACCCTGGATGAAATCTTCACCATCGCCGCCGCCCACACCATCGGATACCATCACAAAATGGTGATTCTCTACAACATGAAAGGCTTCTGGAACTCCACCATCGCCCTATTGGATGACATGGCAGAGAAAAGCATGATTCGTGGCGATTGGCGGGATGTGATAGAAGTAGCGGATAACCTGGAAGAGTTAAAGGCGATAGTTGAAAATTCCCATTAATATGATTTTTCGGCAAACTTGCACATTTCTCATATCAAAAAGTGGCAAACTTGCACATTTTTGATATAAAGGAAGGAATAGAAACCTATAAACGAAATACTCAGAAACAAAAGAAAGAGCGGAAAAACAACTGTTAACTCTGTTAACCCCCAGTTGTTCTTCCGCCCTTGATATTTTCTTCAAGACCATCTATCCCTTATTTTCTTTCCCCAAAAGGAAATCGGAGAGGCTCATCATCAGAATGCCTTCTTCATTATAACCCGAACGATACCTATCCCCTACGATTATCAGCTTGCGAAATCCATCGTTTACATTCAAAAGAGAAGCCTGCTCCTGATCTACCTTCTCCTTATCAGGCAAAGCATAAGCCGACTGGATATAGAGGCGTTCATCATGACGGTTCACCACGAAATCTATCTCAAGATTCCTACGCTGCAGCTTGCCATTCTCATCCCGCTTGAAGCTCTCCACTGACCCCACATCCACAGTATAACCCTGCTTCCGCAATTCGTTATAAACCACGTTTTCCATGATATGGGTAAATTCTATCTGTCAGAAATCTACCACGGCATTTCTAATACCGATGTCCTCGAAATAATACTTGGTACCAGCACCAATGTATTTGCGTCCCTTCACATCATAACGCAAAGCCTCGCTGATGATGAAGGAATCCTGCAGGTATTCCAAATACCTGCCAATGGTTTTTGTACCGATTTCCACTCCTCCAACAGATTTGAACGTATTAGAAATTCTCTGCACAGAAGGAAGGATTTA
Source organism: Segatella copri (assembly GCF_019249795.2). NCBI lineage: Bacteria > Pseudomonadati > Bacteroidota > Bacteroidia > Bacteroidales > Prevotellaceae > Segatella > Segatella copri. Next base: position 2,229,461 of record NZ_CP156891.1, on the reverse strand, counting down.
CCACATCGGCGAATGCCGGTGATAATCTTTATCATCCCATTGCCTTCTGCCGAGATGAGTTCTTTCAAGTATGCTTTACGTTCAAAATACATAGTTTTATGACGTTTTTTTGTGTCAAGACACGGTTTTCAGTCGCAAATTTATGATTCGTGGAGAAAAATATCTGAAAGCAGCAAGAGAAAACCCGAAAATCTTTCATTCAGAATGAACAATTTCTCAAAAATCTTTCATTCTGAATGAATACTTTCGCCCAAAACCTTTCATTCTGAATGAATAGATTCCTAATTAAATGCCCTTAGGATTCCAGCTGAAATGCTTTTCCGACACATAGCCTTCAGAACCCTTATTCCCGGCTGCGCCTTCAATTCTAATCTTATACCAGCCGTTCTGATAGTTCAACACCTGATAGCACTCAGGAATCTCATGGCTACAGCCTCTGAGGGTGCCAATTCTCTTGGCATCTGTGGATGGAGCATCATAAACATGGATGGTGATGTTCTTGGTAAGATAAATGAACCCCTTACCATCCTCTGCCCTGTATTCCCTTACGGTTCCCCTATCCATAGAAGCCTTAGAAAACTCCTGACCGTCAAGAACATAACAGCCTTGCTCCTCATCCTTCTCTATGAGCGGATAGAAATTACCATCTGATAGCTCCACCACCTTGCCGCTTCTGCCTTGCACCGGATAAAGCCTACCGCAGTTTTCCTTGCTTTGCTTTCGGGTCATGAGCTGAGCACCATAAGCGGCAAGTTCAGCTGCCTTCACACGTTTGAAGAGACGCTTTTTCTCGGGATAAGCCACATCCCTGTTTTCCAGTACAATCCCATCAGCATTCAGCTCTCCACAAAAAGTCACCACCTCCTTATCAAGGATATCCTGACTCTGCTTCCACCCCAAATACTGCACATCGCCTAAGGCATCGATCGCATCAAAATGATTCTTAAAATTGATACTGATAGGCATGTTGAGAAATCGTCTGTCCTTTGCACTCAACGTGAAACTTATCTCTTTACTTTCACCCTTTCTGAAGGCAAACGGCAGCGCATAAAAGCCTGGCAGAAAGCCTTTTCTAGCCTTCATAAACTCATCGCTCGTTCCGTAGAACTTCCCCTTATACTCACCCTCCGGGGTTCGGGCAATCACCAGAATCTCGTCTTCGAAATCCAGTTTTCCCTTCTCGTTATTATCGCAGAGATAATACAACGTATCACCGGTTTGTTTGGCATTACCTGCGTATGCGTTCATGGCTAAAGCCGCAAAGAGAGCTATCAGATGTTTCATACCTATCATATTTAAATAAGATACTAAAGACTCATTTTTGGGAGCAAATATACGTTTTTTACTCGACTTCACCAAGTTTTATCGGGAATTACACGGAATATTTAAAGGTATTTAAACAAAGAAAGAGCGGAAAAACAACTGTTAACTGTTAACTCTGTTAACCCCAGTTGTTCTTCCGCCCTTAAACTTTATACTGTTACTTCCCTTATCCTTACCAAATCACTACCCCGATACACAACAGCCACTTGGTGAATTTGAGTTCCATTCATCATCTGCGGCAAACGGGCATCCTTGGCATATTGGGCAAGTTGCTTGGCAGCTTGCTTATATGCTTCTTCCACATCTCCATCAGAAGCACTTGGTTTCAGATATTTCAATTCCAGAAGATAGCTGTGTGCTATCTCCGGATAATGAATCTTGTCAGGAATCAACGCCATGTCGCAATAACCACCGTTCAATTCCATTTCCTGCACTACCATATAATAGTTTGCCTGATTCAGATAAGCCGCAATAAAGCCCTGTATATTACGCTCCTGCTGAATGCTCGAATGAATACTGGTGCAGTTTTGATAACCTTGGGTAATATACTCGAAAACCGACACAAAACTCCCCTCAAAAGCCATCTCGTCATAATAGTCACCAATAACAGAAGCCTTGATGTCAGCTTCCTTCCCATACTCCTCTATCAGATAAGCATAATATTGGCGGCGCACGTTTTCATTAGGAATCCCCAATTTCACCCGGCGACCCTTTCTGCCCACAATCGTCAGCAAACCATAATAATAGAGCAAACTCGGGAACAACTCCGGATCTACCAAGTCTTGCGCAGGGAAACTCTCGTGCAGTTCGGCATAAATATAACCCTGGTTGGTAATCTCGCGAAGCAAACTATGCCTGTCGCCCTTCAACTTATCCAGATAGATGATTTTCTTCAACTTACCCGTATCAGTCATCGTATTCGGATCTATCATCTCTACAGGAGGCTTACCGGTTCGGATGATGCTGCGGAGATAATAGATAACCATATCATTGTTGAACATCGAAGAATCCACACCAAAACTCTGCTCGGCAAAGCAATAGTTATCGTACCATGGCTTCATGTCTGCCACGATTTGATCGGCAGGCAGCTTGATCAATCCCAACTCACTATAATACGCTATCATCTCACGCAATTCCAATTCGCTGAATCCCAGCATCATATTAAAGGTAGAATCCATAGAGATATTCGTGGCGATATTATAGCCGCTCGAAAGGTCATTCACCGTAACAGGACTTACTCCCATCATCAGAATACGCTCGAAAGTACCCTTAAACAGTTTGAAGTAATCACGATAGAAACCCTGCGCATGGGTCAAGGCATGATACACCTTCTCACCCTGTTCGCTCAACACATTATTGGTGAAGTTGTCGTATTCATCAACTATCAGATAAAGAGGAATCTTCCTGGCTTTTGCCGCCATCGTTATCGTATTGAGTTTAGAGGCAGCATCCTGGCAGCTCTTCACCTTCGCAACCGTATCTTCATCATAATACTTCGCATATTTCTTGATAAACTCATCGAGCACAATACCGGAGTAGGCATTGAAGTTATCATCGAGCGAACCCGTGCCCGATGCAGCAAGCGAATAATCAAAAAACAGTACCTGATAGCGACTCTGCAACGAAGTGGGATGCTGCTCTATCCAAGTATCCTTAAAGAGAGATGGGAAATCCTCCTTTCCCTCCACATCGTAATAGGCAGAAAGCATTCCCAGGAAGATGCTCTTTCCGAAGCGTCGGGGACGGATGAGATAGAGGAAGTTTCCCGCCTCCTCTATCTGTGGTATGAACATACTCTTATCTGCCCAATAGCAATTCTGGTTGCGCAACTGGGTAAAGGATGATATTCCGTATGGTAATCTCTTGTAATCCATGATGAATGATGAATGATGTTTTGCCTATTCCGCCAGCAGCTTCTCAGCCATCGCCTTACCCAGAGCCTCGCACTGCGCCTTTACCTCTGGAGTAATCGCCTGCTTCATATCCACCGGCTCGCCCACTGGCTCGTAGTGGAGCTTGGTTTCGTTCCACTCCTGAATCTTTGCTACTGCCTTGCTTGCCCAGCAATGAGAACCGTACCAGCCAAGAAGGTGGTTCTTGACGTCCTTATTGGCAAGCTCGGAGAGGAGAACCTCCATTTCGTGATAAAGACCGGCATTGTAGGTTGGAGCACCTACGATAAGGCCCCTGTAGCGGAAGATGTCGCGCAGGATGTAGCTGTGGTGAGTCTTCGAGATGTTGTACATTACGATGTTCTTCACGCCAGCCTTGCTTGCCGCACGGGCGATGATTTCAGCCATGCGCTCAGTATTGCCGTACATGGTGCCGTAGCAGATAACGAGGCCCGGCTCCGTCTCGTACTTCGACATCTTATCATACATGCCGATTACCTTCTCAATATGCTCGTGCCAAACCGGACCATGGGTTGAGCAGATGTAATCCAGCTCCACGCCAGCCAACTTCTTCAAGGCATTCTGAACAGGGATTCCATACTTACCCACAATGTTTGAGTAGTAGCGAACCATCTCCAGCCAGAAAGTCTCGCAGTTGATTTCCGTATCGATGATTCCGCCGTTCAGCGCACCGAAGCAACCGAACGCATCTCCTGAGAAGAGCACCTTGTTCTTCGCATCGAGGGTTACCATGGTCTCTGGCCAGTGAACCATAGGGATGAGAACAAAGCTCAGCTCGTGGTTGCCCAGAGAGAGGGTTTCGCCATTCTTCACCTCTACCACGTCATCTGTTACGCCGTAGAAGCCTTCCAGCATTCCCAGCGTCTTCTTGTTGCCCACAATCTTGATGTTAGGGTAATATTTCTTGATGAGGGCGATAGACCCGCTGTGGTCAGGTTCCATGTGGTTGATGATAAGATAATCGATTTCTCGGTCGCCAATCACCTCGTGAATGTTCTCGAGGAACTGGGTGAAGAAATCAACCTCTACAGTATCTACCAGCGCTACCTTCTCATCGTCAATGATATAAGAGTTGTAGCTCACTCCGTTAGGCAAAGGCCAGAGGCCCTCAAAACGATGCTTATTGCGGTCGTTTACGCCTACGTAATAAATTTTGTTTATAATTTCTGTCATATCTTTTATATTTTTATAATTCCTTCTTCTTTTCTTCTCCAAATTCCTTGGAAACATAATTGTAGATGTCCTTGCAGCATTCGGTGGAGAATTCTTGAGCCGAAACAAGGAGACTGTCCCATTGCGCCTCAGATAAGCCGCGGTCAATGTCCTCGCGGGTGATTCCATCCTTGATCAGTCCGAAAACGAAACCGGCATTGAAATTATCGCCGGCTCCGATAGTGCTCACCGGTTTCATCTTCTCCGAAGGATAACTCTTGGCAAAGCCGTTCTCGGCACGAACCTCTACAGGCTCAGCGCCCTGGGTGCAGATAAACTTCTTGCAGTAGAAACTGATTTCGGCATTATAAACCTTATCCGCCTCCGGTTTCTTGTAGAGGATTCCAAAGTCCTCGTGGCTTCCGCGTACGAAATCAGCCATCTCCAGGTTCTCTATCAGATTAGGCGTAATCTTCATGATTTCGTTCTGATGAGAAGCACGGAAGTTGATGTCGTAATAAAGAATGGCGCCGTGCTCCTTCGCATACTCCAGGAAGCCGGCAACCTGAGGACGGACCACAGGATTCAGAGCGAAGAACGAACCGAAGAGCACGATGTCGCCAGGATTGATTTCCGGTGTGGCAAACTCCAGCTGGTCGTGAGGATGATCCTTGTAGAAGATGTAGTCAGCATTGTTGTTCTCGTCGAGGAAAGCCAGCGAGAGCGGCGACTTGGATTCCGGGAAGATGCTCACATTGTCAGCATTCACCCCATTATCTCTCAAAAACTGAATCACATACTCTCCTATGCGGTCGTTGCCCGCCTCGCTGATAAACGAAGCATTTACGCCCGCACGGCCCAACGAGATGACTGCATTGAATGATGAGCCACCCGGTACTGCCTCTATCGGCTTGCCGCCCTTGAAGATGATGTCAAGCACGGTTTCTCCTATTCCTATTACTTTGCGCATTGTTTTTGTTGTCTATATTTTATTTTTGGTGGCAAAGATAAGTCTTTTTGGCGATAATGCAAAATAAATGACTTTTTTTTGGGATAAATTACATTTTCAGTGTAACTTTGCACCTTGAAATGAAATACAATACTTATACACTCGATAATGGCCTCCGCATCATCCACCTGCCTTCAGACAGCAAGGTGGTGTATTGCGGTTACCAGATTAACGCCGGCACCCGAAACGAGGAGCCGGGCGAAGAAGGACTTGCCCACTTCTGCGAGCACGTTACTTTCAAGGGCACAGAGCGCCGCAAGGCGTGGCACATTCTCAACTGTCTGGAGAGCGTGGGAGGCGACCTGAATGCCTACACCAACAAGGAGGGCACGGTTTATTACTCCGCCATCCTCAAGGAGCACATCGCAAGAGCCGTAGATCTGCTCACCGACATCGTTTTCCATTCGGTTTATCCGCAAGCGGAAATCGACAAGGAGGTAGAGGTAATCTGCGATGAGATAGAGAGTTACAACGATTCTCCTGCCGAACTGATTTATGATGAATTCGAAAATATCATCTTCAAGGGTTCGCCGCTGGGCCACAATATTCTGGGCACAGCTGAGCAGGTTCGCTCGTTCAAGACAGAAGATGCGCTGCGCTTTACAAGAAAACTTTACCGGCCGGATAATGCGATATTCTTCGCTTACGGAGACATTGACTTCAAGAAGCTGGTGAAGCTTATCAGGAAGGCGCTCGCAGATGATGATTCGGGCAAGGTTGCTGAAAATGCAGCGAATTCAGTGGGCAAGCTTGCTGAGGAAAAGCTCCCACAGATTTCACAGATTACACAGATTTCAGGGGATGAGAATTCTATTACTACAGAAAAATCTGTGTCATCTGTGAAATCTGTGGGACCTGAAAATTATCCATCTGTGGGGAAAGAGATTGCCGGGCAGACGATTGTGATGCAGAAGAATACGCATCAGGCTCATGTGATGATTGGAACCCGCGCCTACGATGTGAACGACAGCCGCAGAATGCCGCTCTATCTGCTCAACAATATGCTGGGCGGACCGGGAATGAACGCCAAGCTGAATCTCGCCCTGCGCGAGCACAACGGACTGGTTTACACCGTAGAGAGCACGATGGTGGCTTATGGCGATACGGGCATTTGGAGCATTTATTTCGGCTGCGATGAGCACGACGTGAAGCGCTGCCTCAGACTGGTTCGCAAGGAACTGGATAAGTTCATGCAGAAACCGCTGAGCGAGGCGCAGCTCAAGGCCGCCAAGAAGCAGATTAAGGGACAGGTAGGCGTGGCTTGCGACAACCGCGAGAACTTTGCCCTCGACTTCGGCAAGAGCTTCCTTCACTATGGCTGGGAGAAGAATGTAGACCGACTCTACGAGCAGGTGGATGAGATTACTGCCGAACAGATACAGGCCGTGGCTCAAGAATTGTTTGATAAAGACAGGCTCACCACGCTGATTTTCAGATAATGTTGATTTTCAGACAAATAGCTCAAGTAATAAGAAAATAAAGAAGGCAACAACTTGGGGCGTCATGCGACTTCCCTCGTTGTTGCCTTCGTAATTTAATGAATTAAAAACTGCTTTTTTCCAAAAAATTCTTTATAATCTGCTGAATAGCTTAAAATGAGCGATTTATAAGTGTTCAACCTCAATAGAGGTAATGATTTGGCAATAGTCACAACTTCTGCAATATGCATATGTTTGCTTTGCCTAACAACTCTTTACAGTTGCAAAAATACAAAATAAAAATGAAACCACACTATGTTGGTGCAAAAAAACAATAGTCATAAAACAAAGATTAACTTCGCCTTATGACTATTGTTGTCCACATTAAACTTATTTATCATTTAATTGGTTCCGCATGCACATAGTATTCACTGTTTATAGGGTCTTCCCCGTCAGTTTTAAGTATCAGTACCATGCGAGAATGTTTTGTACGCCAATATGCTTTAATATCAGCATCTTCGGGTAGTGCCTTAAACGTTTTACACAGCGAAGCCTTTTCTGTTTCTTTTATAGTACTATGTGCTTCATAGTACTGGTCCATAATCTTCAACAGACCTTCTCTTTCACGTTCAAGCACGCCTAACATATATTCCTTGTCGTTTTTGTCTTTTGCTCCTTTCAGTACAATACGTAACTCTGCATACGGTTTTGTAATGTCTTCTTTGTAGGCAGTAGGTGGAGTTAGGATAAACTCACGGCTCTTGTCCAGCAAGCAATATTCTGTTAGTTCGGGGTTCTTGGAATTATACCTTACGTTATCCCAATCGTAACCAAAGAATCCATCATTCACCAAATAGAGCCTCTTTCGGGCTTGATAGACAATACGGCCATCTTTATAGCCATTGGCATAGACAATAGTATTGTCATGAGGCGTGAAGAAGTATGTGCTCCACCAATAGGAAGTATTCAAACAGTTTGTCTTACGTTCCATGATTCCAAAGCTATCTGGCATATCACGACAATCACTCGTCCAAGTAATTGAATCGTAGTAGTTGTAATAGGCATTATCTGAAGAGTTGAAACCATATTCATCGGTAAGCTCAAATGTTACAAGGCAGAAGGTCTGAAACACAGGGTCTGTGTTGTCTTTGTCGTCTTCTGCATAGTATGCCTTAATCTTAAACTTGCAGTTGTCGGGAACAGAACGGTCAATATCCGTATCATACGTGTAACTTTTCTTCATCATTTCCAAATCGGTTTCGGTCATGCGTTTATATACAATCATGCCATATATAGACTTGTAACCATTGCTGCCATCACTCGTCGCTCCCAATTTTTGTATGGTGTACATTAAGGTCTTGCCATTCGACTCGTCAAGCTTAAGAATCTGCATGTATCTGCTGTCTGTTGTCTGCTTGTTGCTGCCAAACAGTATGAAGCCTTTGTCCATGTCATAAGTCCATGATACACGACTGAAACAAAAGGCTGGCAAGGCATCACTATAAAAATAACTAAAAGCTTGCTGTGATGTCTCAAACCAAAAGTGTGTAGGGCTGCCACCAAATCTGTCTTTCCAAAATTCCTCCTTGCTCAACTTTCCGTTTTCCTGTACCTCATAAGTGGCAATACTCTCCCAACCATAGCCCTTGACCTTACTCTGTATTTCTTCTGCTGCTATTGGCTTTCTCCCTTTTAGCACACAGCACCCCTCATCATTAACAGTATAGGTTTGGTTGAATAGATTCATATCCAACTTACATTGCTCAACACTCAATTCCTCAGACTTATCGCAACTGCCAAATACAACAGTGCAAGCTACGATGAGTGCTATTAACCAAAACTTCTTAGTCATAATAATCCAAATTTAAAGATTTTACATATAGACAGATTACGGATTTTCAGTGTTTCAAATTCTGCTGTCCAAGATAACTGAGTGCAAAAATACAAAAGTATCAACGTAATAGTGCATTTTTTTATTTTTTATAACACTCAAAACATACTTTTGTGCAAATAAAGGAAGAATAAACTACACCTGACAAATCTATTTACATATTTCTATGCACTGCCTACAGTTGGTACACTCACTTTCTGCAACCGTTGGGAGCAAAATTTCTTCGCCCTCATGGTGGAGCGAGGCGTTTTGGGGTTCCCAAAACATAACCTCGCTCCCTCCTCTAAGAACAAAAGACGAGATATTTGCCTTTCGGCTTTCCATGCCCAAGGTTGCAGACCTTAATTCTCTCAATTTGCGCCAAACATCAAAGCTGCCACATTGAAAGAACAAGGTCACAGACACAAGCTACTTTGTACATGGAGTTTGCAAAGGAACAGGTGATATTTTCAGTGTGAAACTTGCCAAGTGTTTCAGTTGTGTGTTGTTGATTTCCTTTGTGAACTATGCCGAGTGTGTTATGTGTGCTGTGGGTCCTCGGTATAGTCTGCATAAATCTAATGCCATGCTAAAACACTGCGGAGGTTCGCCCAAGTGGCTGGAGGCGCAAAGCCTCCAAGGAACGTTGCTGCAACCATTTCGGAGAATAGAGCGGTTGCCAATTAATCCACAAGCACATTTTACAGCGTACCAAGTGAGGGCATGTAAAACGTTGAATTGTTGAAGATAGGTGTTATCTTTATGAGAACCAACCACTTATACCCTCAACAAACTCTCAACAAATAGCTCTACACAACAAATTACTGGGCAAAAAAGAAAGAAAGGAATGGTGTTCATGGTTTTCTCTTTTCAACATTATCTTTCTTTTGTTGAGAGATTTGTTGAGAATATGTTGAGCCGTAAATACCTGATGTTCAATACTTCTTTCATCATATTCAACAATTCAACAAAAATAAGGGGTGTTTTGTCCGTCATTTTTATGAACAGAACTCATCCCCCTACAAGTAAGAATGTCATGCTTATGCTTCAGTACTTATTCACGACAGTACGACAGCGCCAAGCCAACAAACAAGCAAGAGGACATTCAACTAAAGGCGGTTGTTCTTCTATTGAGTTGTAGGATGATGACACTACTTTTCTCTTTTGCCCCATACAATCTCTTGAAGATGGTGGCACGAAACCGAGCTGCCCCGTATGAGTTTATACGGAAGCAAAGGGCAACAATCATCGGAAAGCCATACAACGTTTGCCAAATGCCATTGGAAGTTTCCTGTTTCTGTTGGACTTCCGACACCGTCAATAAACCATCCTTGTATATTGACCTTATCACAGCATGGAGTTTCATGGCGGTGACATGAAGCATATCAACCAATTCACCCTCACTCATCCACAAGTCTTGCAAGTTGGACGGAATGGATAACATTCCATTTCCGTCCACGGTGATTACAGTCCTTTTCATGCCATTCCCCCCATTGTCGGCATATGCCCCTTGATTCGACTTTCAAAAGCTGATATGTCATGCTCCAATTTAGTACTTGTCACCTTTGCGTAAATTTGTGTTGTGGCGATGTCCGTATGTCCCAGTATCTTGCTTACACTCTCTATCGGCATACCGTAGTTTAAAGCCAAAACTGCGAACGAATGCCGGGAGACATGAAATGAAATTCGCTTCTTGATGCCACACATTTTTGCCACTTTCTTTATACGCTTGTTTACCATGTCAAGTGAGCCAATATTAAACAAGTGCATATCTTTTCTCAATGGCTTGTAACGTTCAATTATCTGTATGGCTGCATCTATCAGTTTAATTTTGAATGGTACGCCTGTCTTTTGACGCTGAGAAACTATCCATGGAGACCCACTTATAATGGCAACATTGTCCTCTGTAAGATTCTTGATGTCAACGAAAGAGATACCTGTCCAACAACCAAACATAAACAAGTCTCTCGCAAAAGCAAAGTTGGGATTTTCCAACTCTATTCCTGCAAATATGTCCAATTCTTCCTCTGTCAAGAACTCACGCTCCTTGTGGTCTGGGTCAACGTGGTACATGGCAAACGGATTTCTCTGTATCTTGCCGTTGTAGTGTGCTGCCGTGACGATATGCTTCAATGGTATGGAGTATATCCAAATGGTAGATTGCGTGAGTCCAATGACATTCTTCAAATACAGACAAAAATCACGGATGAACTCCTCGGTAAGCTCATTCATGGACATATCGCTGCGCTTGTACTGAAATTTGATGAACTCGGCAACGTACTTTCTTACCGTCAGATACTTGCGGTAGGTTCGGACAGCTCGGTCTTTTCCCACGCGTTGGGCAAAGGCTGCGTTCTCCTTGTCAAAAGCTCTGAGTAATGTCTCATACTCCGTACCTATGCCTTGATATGCGTTTCTCACCATTTCAGCGGTAACGAACGCCTCACGGTCGGAAAGCCGTTGGTAATGCTTAGCGATTTGAGCCTTGATGTTATCAAGCGCAAAGTTCACCTCATTGGCTTCCTTGCTTCTGCCTTTGGCTCTGTTGCCCTTGGCATCCCATATCGCCTTGGTCACGCTCAGCTTGCAACTGAACTGTGCGATAGTTCCGTTGATTGTCACACGTCCCATGATAGGGACAATTCCGTTTCTCTCCTTGCTTCCGTTTACATAGAAGACTGTCTTGAATGTACTTCTCATAATTCCTTGCTTTTTGTTCTGTGCAAAATTAAATCATGAGAGTTGCATGGCAAATTCACAACCTGTGCAGAATTGAGAAGTAAAAACCGAAGCCGTTAAAAATGCTTATTAGAGCGTTTCTTTGAGGTAATGACTTGAAAGCGTTTCTACTTCTCAAATCCGCCATTTTCGCATTTCCTCACGAATGCCACAAAAAGCCAACGACTGCCACAACCACTTGAAACTCAAAACAAAAGCTCAAATCTGCTATTTTTTGCTTTTTTAGTCATTCTTTTTTCTTAAAAACAACTAACAATTAACCTAAAAACTTAAACCTAAAAACCTAAAATGAAAATCTATAAAACCTAAAACGAATTCTTAACAATCTATATATGAAATCCCCAATCAGAATTTATCACGAAAACTCTCAGGGGACAGTATGAATTTCAAATGAAAAGGAGTTTTTACTCTCCTCTCTGATTTCGGAAGCCCTTTTGGCTCCCTACTGTTTTTTACTCAGCTGTGCATTGCTGCCAGCCATTTTTAATCTCGGCTCTTTTGGAGCCCTTCGCATGGCTAATCTCCGATTAAGCCAACTTGTTGCTAATAGCACCAACTTCAGCTACACATGCAACAACTACTGCGAAAATCATTCCTAATACTAACATAATCTTTTCCTTTCTTAAATTTGTTATCTTAAATATACAATCTTGTAGTTTTACCTAACAAAATCTTAACTCTCTTTATTTCTTACCTCCCGGAGGAGGATTTCTATGCTCTCTTAGCTTCGTAGCTTATTTACCGCAGTTCATTCCGAGGTTCATACCTGCGCAAGCAACTACTGCGAATGCTACTACTGCTACTGTCATTATCCCGAACATTACCATAATCTTTTTCCTTTCTTTTAACCTCTTAATCAATCTCTTCGAGATTTTCCAGAAGTCTTCAACCGAATCTCAGAACCAGGTTCCGAACCGGTCTCAAACTTGTCTCGAATCGATTTCGTAAGTTATCCTTACTGAATCAATCTTTTATCCTTTTTTCTTTTTCTGGTGCAAAGGTACAACTTTTTGTGTGCGCACACAAACATTTTAGGAGAAAAGTTTCAAAAAGCCCTTTTTTCTTGATTAAGGTCAAGAACATTTACATTCTCATTACAAATCAGGCACGGATTACTCGGATTACACGGATTTAAGTCTCTCACATCAATTAAAACACATTCATAATCTCATAGAACATCCGTGTAATCCGCATAATCCGTGCCTAATCTATTCTACGCAGCCACTCCTGGCGTTCCGTAGTGCCCGTACTTGGCTATGAAACGGGCGGTCTTGGTGAAGGTGCCGTCCTCGTTCTTCATGATGAAGCCACGCTTCTTCCAGTTGCACAGCAGGATGGCAAGCTTCGTCTTGGTGCCATGAACCTGACAGATGTTCTGAATCTCAGTCTTGTCAAAGGTGTCATGAACGTAGAGAAGAAGATTGCTCACACCGGGAGTATGACACACAGAGCGGCTGTCTGCATCTATCGCCTCCTGCATCTGATTGCCGAAGAAACGCATCTTGCACCACAGATCATACTTCACGCTCCATACGATGAAATCCTCTATCGCCTTCTCCCACTTCTCGCCATTCGCCAGATAAAGCACCATCGCGCGGCGGAAACCATTCGCCAGACCACGCTTGGCAAACTCGGCGTAAGGCTTGTTGTAAGCCAGCTGAGCCATCTCCATAATCTCATTCTCCAGGCGCTCGATAAGCTGGCGAGCCTTACGGCACTCCTTGAAACCGCTGGCTGCGTTCAGCTGCTGGATGTAAGGAGAAAGCTGCGACTTGAACTGCGCATCATAACTGCCCACCTCCGGACGCGGAGCGAAATCGGGACGGATGATGGTGGCGAGCGTCAGGCGGCTCACGGCTCCATCAGCCACCTCACGAACCGAGAAGAACTTCTGCGTAACGGCAATGGTGCTCGAAGCATTCCAGTTGAAACGGGTCTTTACGCGGGCTGTAACGCTCTTGGTTCCTACTCGCTCCTGGCCGTCCTCTGAATTGTCCCAGCAGAGGCGAATCAGCTGGCTAGGGTCGTTAAACTTCCTGAGCATGTCTACCTCGTCCATCTTGCAGTAGAGATAAGCATCGCCAGCCTTCTGCACATCGTCGAGACGCTGGATGTAGGCAGCGCGGGTAAGGTCGGGCGAAACGATGCGGATGCAGATGTCTTCCGGGCGCACAGGCTTCTTCTTGTTGTCGCCCATGGTGTTCACCTCGTCCTTCCAGTCCTGCTCCTTCTGGCGGTTCACCTTATCCATCTGAACCAGGTCTTCGATGATGCAGTCGATGGGTCCGTTGACGAGCGATTTGCCTGACGACATGGCTGCAATGAGCAGATTCATCATCGCCGCCTCGTGCACCTGATTATCCGTGTAGCGGAAGGTTACGCCCTTAAGATGAGCGGCAAGCGCAGGGAAGACCGCCATTGCCACAGCCGCCTTGAAATCGGCAGGCACCTTGCTGGTGAGCAGCTTGATGAGCTTAGGCAGCTTGGCTGGCAACTGAGGAGGAACATCGGCATAGATTCCCGCCTTCTCGGTGGCCTGCTTGGCAAGATGATTCTTGCGAGCAGTCTCTACAGCCTGCTTTACCAAATCTGGAATCGCGGTAGATTGCGCCACCTTGCAGGCATTCTCTACGGTGGCGAACGCCTTCGCCTCGTCTTCGCCAAAGGTTTCTATTACCTGCTTGATCCAAGCCGCCTCACTATTACAGATGTATCTCAGCAGGCAGGCTTCACGATAGATGAAGTTGTTGCGGTTGCCGTGGACAGGAGCGCCGCCCATCAGCTCTACCAGCGCCTTCACAATCTCCCCGTAAGGAACGCCGTCGTAAGTCTGCTCATACTGCACGGCATTGGCAGCCCGTCTCGCCTTCTCCTCCTCGCTCTCGATGGGTTCGAAATCTACGGTTGGAGCAGAAGATGCATTCTGAAATGCCTGGCTCTGAGAGGCTCCTGAACGGGCTGAATCTACATCCAGCGGACGGCCGTCAATATCCAGTCCTCTCTTGCGGTAAGCCTCACGATATTCAGCCACAGCTTCCTTATCCAGGCGCTTGTACCAGTCGTCGGCAGTATAGATCTGACTTGCCGCATCGGTGATGAAGATGATGCGCTCCGGGGTTACGCAGCTAGGGTCTTCGGTGGCGTGGATGAGTTTGCAGAAGGCGCTCTGAGCCTCAGCGATGGTCATTCCTACCGGGATGCGGATGTCGATGTGGGCCTTGTTGCGGGCTGAGCGCTCGATGTGGAGCACCTTTCCCTTCCAGAGTTCAATGTCTTCGGCTGAGAAGATTTTCTCTCTGAAGAGCTTCTCTGTAGGCTCATCAAAAATTCCGTTCAGCAGAAGGGCATTCTTCACCGCTGGCTCAACCTCCTCAGGATTATCAATGTCTACGGTTGTCTGGAAGGTGAAAGCCTCTGGGTCGATGAACTTCTGGGCGCGATGGTCTTCGAGGAAGTGGAAGTAGTGAGGTGAGCGGAAAGGCAGCTGCTTCTTGAGGTCAGTAATCTTGCGGTCGAGCTGCTGGTAAGTCTCTCCCGCCTTCATCTCCTCCTGCATCATCTGGTTCTGCTGGGCGGTGAGGTCACGGATCTGACCAACAAGCTGTGCGAGCCAAGGCTGCTTGGTGAGTTCGGTGTAGTAATCGAGGAGATGGGATGAAATCT
The DNA here is from genome assembly GCF_019249795.2 of Segatella copri. Classification (NCBI taxonomy): domain Bacteria; kingdom Pseudomonadati; phylum Bacteroidota; class Bacteroidia; order Bacteroidales; family Prevotellaceae; genus Segatella; species Segatella copri. Next base: position 2,214,374 of record NZ_CP156891.1, on the reverse strand, counting down.
GTCCCATGTTCGCTCTGCGGTTAGGGTTCATTGCGATGATGCGGCTGCTGAGCTGCTTGCATTCATCAAAGGTTAATGATTTTTGTGTCATAAATCTATATTTTTTTAGTTGTAAAAGACAGGCTCTTTGCAGAAACCTGCCGCCTTCCATTCTGAAAAGCGGTGCAAAGATAAGGAAAAAGAAAGTAACTCCATTATTATACCTCTGCCGGTAAAAGCTGTATAAAAATATCGGGCAAGAGGGGTAAAAGTTTTTAGATTCAGGTATAAAGAGAGGTATAAAACAAGGGAGAAGAAAAGAAACAGGCTACAAGAAAAAAGCGTTGGCAACAGATTACAAATCCGCTGCCAACGCCCATTATTCTTTTAGCCAATCATCTAACATAATACCCTTCTTAAAAGCTTCTTCTCCCAGGATTTTCATAAAAATATCAACAATCTCACAATAACGGTTGAATTTTGCCTCTTGTGTATTAATCAATTCTTCCTGCTCCAGATCTTTCCATTTCAAAGCTTCATGGTTGGAAAAGGGAGCGATTCCTGCTTGCCTCAAATCATCCCTACCGCAGAGACGAGCTTTCGGACCGGATATTTTTTTGCCTTCAAATAGCTCTTCCAAGAATGTACAGAACGATTGAGGAGATTTGGGTGGGAGTAATTCCCAATCGCCCATCAGGCGGAAAATAGGATACCAATAGGCCTGTTTTGAAAGAAACACGCCATAATATCCCCTCTTCTGATAAACAGCAATCTTCAAGACTGCCTTTTTCACCAATGCCATGAGTTCCTTCTTATGCTCTCCAATCGCAGGTTTCTTCCCCACAGTCTTCATCGCTATCAGTGACTCCTCATCGCCGTGCTTGCCCCATTGCTTCACATCGTCCACCCAGCCATTCATAATCAGCAGCACGATGCCCGAGAGCAGCTGGAGCATCTTCTTTCTAGGCACACGCTTATAGAACACCTGACGGAGGAAATCTACAGGGTCGGCCTTGAATGTTGGGTAGAGATTGTGGGGGAAGGCGTGCAGCTGCTGTTCTATGGCGTCCAGCTGGTCTTTATAATCGTAGGTGCCCGTCTGCTTCTTCTTGATGGCATTCGGGGCTTCTACGAAGAAAGAATAGGCCGCACGCTCGCGGTAAGCCGAACTGGTGATGAATCCCATCTCGGTAAGCAGAACGGCCCGGAGGCGCTGCAGTTCCTCATCGTCTATCTGCTCCAGCTTATGAAGAATGCGGCTTCTGGCCTGCGTCATTTCGCGGGAATAATCGCTGCGCTGGATTTCGAGGAAACTGCTGAGCCGCTCTCTTGCCTCAGAAAGGCAATCAGAAAGTTCCTCGCGCAGCATCGCTTCAGTTTCCGCATCAAGAGAACGGTTCTCTGCCTCAGAAGAGGTTTTATCGGATGCAGAAGAGGAGTTATTGGATGCAGAAGAGCTCTCATCCGAAGCGCCTTCAGAGAGCGTATTCTGGAGACGGATGATGCTGTTGATGACGCCTTCGAGCATCATGGTGCAGTCGCTGAAGCGGGTGAGCTGTTCGATGGGCAGCACAGGACCGGAGTATTGCCAGTCATCATAAATCTTATCATCATATATTTCGCGGCGCGCCTGCTCCATCTCCTCATCAGAAACATCAGAGAGCGCCCTCACCATGAGCTGCAATCCAGCCTTATCGCCCTCGTTCTTGCTGTTGCAGCCTATGCAGCGGGTGCGCAGGTTCCGCTCCTTACGGGCGATGATGAGGGCGCGTACGTCCTCGCCTTCCAGGGCTGAAACATAGCCTATGAGCTGCTGTTTGTCATAAGCTTTCACCGCCAGCATGTCGAAGGTGTTGGCGTCATCGGGCACGAGGCAGATGGTTCTCCCCTCTGCTTCTTTAGCATACTCTACCTCATGGCCTTTCACGTCATTATGGGTGAGTCCTACGATATGGAATGTGAGATTCTTCATTTTATGTTGTTATTATTGTTTTTACGTTTGTTTGCAGTCAGGTTACAAAAGTAAGGTTTTTCGATGAAACCACCAAGCATTCTTGTTTAAATTTCCTAAAAGAGAGGACAGAGAAGCCGAGGGGGTTAACAGGGTTAACAGTTAACAGCCGTTTTTTGCATGGCCCCCCTCGCGTACCTTATTATATAATAATATATATATACTTATTTTTATATAAGTGTGTGGATGGAAGTATGCATTTTTGGGGTGTTAACTGTTAACCTGTTAACCTTTTGCTCTCAGAGCGCCCTTCTTCCATCAGAAATGCGTTCTCTCCCGATGCCTGTTAAAGATGGCTGGCTGAGCCTTGGCAGGAAAAAACTCAAACGCGCTGCTACAGCCCGTTTTACGGGCTTATATGATGGCTAGAGAGAGGCATAAATGATGGCTGAAAAGGGGCATAAATGACGACTCACGAGGGGGGATGGATCATGCGTCGCGACGGAAGAAATGTTGCGTCGCGACGGAACGGGGAATGCATCGCGATGCAGAAAAAAGGGCTTTTTAGAGCGGAAAACTATGAGTTGCGGGACAGAAAACTATGAGTAAGTTTTGTTAACGGGAGGGAAAACAACAAGGCGATACTCTTCTCTTATAGGAAGAATATCGCCTCGTTGCCTTCATTAAAAAGGAGGTCAAGGATGCTCATATTGGGCTGAAAACCGTATTTCTGCTCGTAAACCTGGTAATAGCGCTTCGACTCGAATTCGGGGTCAGGAAGAGGTTTCTTGGGACGAATCGCATCGCGGAAATCCTTGATTTCATTCTCTGCTCCCATTTCTTCACGCTGAATGTACTCTTCGGTAACCGAAATCCTGGGACGGATGTCGAGGAGTTCTATCATCTTCTCTGTAGTCTCCATGTTGAAATCGAAGAGGAACTCGTATTTCTTCTCGTAGAAAGGGCGGATGTCGTCCTGATAATACTCGAAGAAAGGGCTCTCGCCATAAGCGGAAAGGAGCGCATTCCAGTGCACGTGGCGCCAGTTGGCGTGGTCGGAGATGCGGATGTCCTTCATCGACAGAGAGATGTCGTGATTGGTGGGGATGGTGAGCGAGAGGGGGCCGTTGGTGGTAGGGATGATCATACGGTTACGATAGGTTTGCTTGATAAAGCTCTCGTGGCGCTCTATCAGGCATTCATCGTAGCGGTTCAGCTTCTGGTACCACTGGATGGGGCCGAAATATGTGGAAGAAAGAAGGGCTTTCAATTTCTGCTTTGTTATGAAGGGTTAATGATGAAGAGGGGGACGAGCGATGGAATCGCTCGGAACGGGGGGCAGACGGGGGACAAGCTTTCGGCAGCGCGAGGGAGCTAGAACAGCTTAAAGGCTTTGCCTATCATCTGATGCTTATGAACGAGCTGCTGGCCGGTTGGCGTCTTCAAGAGATAGAAGCGGCAATCCTTGCAGCCGCAGCGCTTGCAGCAGATGGTTGGAATGACGAACTGCATGGTGTCGATGCGCAGCGTATCACCCGGAAGCTTCTCTATCCTGCCTATGAAATGAGACTCGAAGACGCGCTTGCGGCGCTGGTTCTTGGGCTGGTAAACCACCGTATCGGTGAAAACAACCACATCGCCACGCCCGAAATTTTCGTAGTCAATCCTGTTCACTATCACCCGGTTGCCTGCCTTCAGCTGGGGCGGAAGCCCGCCCTGAGGCACCGAGAAGATAGTAAAGACATAGGTGCGCACTGCCCAAGCCAGGAGCAGCGACAACACCAATGCTATTAGGAATTTGCCGGCAGTCTTCAATTCTTATTTTTTTTTCTTACTTAATATTGTCTACAAAAGTGAAGAGGCGGTTCCAACGGATGCCTGAGAAGCCCGGATGATCTGGGCTGTGGCTCCACCAGATGAAGATAGGCTTGCCCACGATGTGGTCCTCAGGCACGAAACCCCAGTAGCGGCTGTCGGCTGAGTTGTGGCGGTTGTCGCCCATCATCCAGTAGTAGTCGAGCTTGAAGGTGTAGCTCTTCGCCTGCTTGCCATTGATGAAGATGCGGCCAGCGTTGTCTACCTTCAGGTCGTTGCGCTCGTAAACCTTGATGCAGCGCTCGTATACAGGCAGATTCTTCAGCGTCAGAGCGATGCTCTCGCCCTTCTTCGGAATCCATACCGGACCGTAATTATCTCTTGTCCAGCCGGTATAGGCGTTGAGCGGATAGAGGTCGCCATAGGTTGCATCCGTATTGATAGAGATGCTCTCTACGAGGTTTCTGTTCGCCTTCAGCGCCATATAAGCCTTCTTGGTGAGCGGAATCACGCCACTCTGATTATACATCAGCAGGTCTTCGTTGGTGATTCCCAGTTCATCGGCAAGGTCGATAGGGAACTCGCCCTTGAGCTTCATCTTATAAGTATACTGCACGTTATCAGGCTCCTTGTTTGCCTTTCCGTTCAGATAAACGATGTGGTTCTTGATCTGCAGGGTCTGACCAGGCAAGCCCACACATCGCTTTACATAGTTCTCGCGGCGGTCGGTAGGACGGCTGATGATGTCGCCATATTCGCCCGGCATGCTGCTGATGTAGTTGCGGCCTGTAGCATAAACCTGCTCAAAATAGTGGCGCTGCTGCAATGGGTTCATCGCACGCACATCCTTTTCCTGTCCGTTCTGCTGCATCAGCTGGTCGCCGATGCTGTAAACCATCTGGTAGTAATCATTCGCCTGATAGCGCTCCTCATTGACGAGCGTATCGCCTGCAGGATAATTGAACACCACGATGTCATTGAGTTTCACGTTGCCCAAACCCTTTACGCGGCGGTAATCCCAGTGAGGCCACTCTATGTAGCTCTTCACGTTGACCAGCGGCATGGTGTGCTGGGTGAGCGGCATGGTGAGCGGAGTTTCAGGGATGCGAGGGCCGTAGCTTACCTTGCTCACGAAGAGATAATCGCCCGTGAGGAGACTCTTCTCGAGAGAGGAAGACGGAATGACGTAGTTCTGGAAGAAGAAGAGGTTGATGAAATAAACCGCTACGAGAGCAAACACCAGCGCATCTACCCAGCTCATGATGAAGCGCACAGGGCCTTCTTCATCCTTCCACCACTGCCAGTGAATCTTCTTGGTGATGTAAACATCGAAGATGAATGGAACCACAATGAGTCCCAGCCAGCTTTCTACCCAAACCAGAAAGAGGAGATAGAGGGCGAGAACCACTGCGAACTTCGCCCACTGTACCTTCATATTGAGTTTTTGTTTCTGCTTGTCTATCATAACTTCTGCTTAGAACTTAAATAAATCTGATGTGGTGAGCAAGCCGGAATGGTTGGCTGTGAACTCAGCTGCGAGAACGGCTCCCAGGGCGAAACCCTTGCGAGAATGGGCACTGTGCTCGATGGTAATCATATCAGCATCGCTGTCATACATCACGGCGTGGATTCCCGGAACCTCGCCATCGCGTACGCAGTTGATGACCAGGTCTTCATCAGTAATGTTTGCATCGCCCTCATCGTGATGACCATCCTCAGTCCAATAAGTAACGCCACGCTTCCAGTCCTTCTTTCTGTCGATGTTGTCGATGATTTCCTCGGCAAGGGTGATGGCTGTTCCAGATGGCGCATCGAGCTTATGAACGTGGTGGGTTTCCTGCATGCATACAGAGTACTGTGGGAAACCATTCATGATTTTAGCCAGATAGCGGTTTACGGCAGAGAAAATGGCCACACCGATGCTGAAGTTAGAGGCCCAGAAGAGGGTCTGCTTACCATCGGCGCAGAGTTTCTCCACGTCTTCCTTATGGTCTTTCATCCAACCTGTAGAACCTGAAACCACCTTCACGTTGTGAGAGAAAGCCTTCAGATAGTTGCCGTAGGCGGCAGTAGGGTTGGTAAACTCAATGGCAACATCGGCAGAGCAGAACTCCGGGCTGTCGATGTCTTGAGGGTTATTCACGTCAATCTTACAAACGATTTCGTGGCCACGCTGCAGGGCGATCTCCTCGATCATGTGTCCCATCTTTCCGTAGCCGATCAAAGCAATTTTCATCTTTATCTATTTTTATTTTTGTTCTTATTTCTAAACCTTTCGGCAAAAAAATGCAAATGAGCGCAATGAAAGCTTGCTTTCAAATTGCCGAGTGCTGCTTTTTTTATGCAAAAATACACATTTTTCTTCGAAAAACCTTGAAAAATCCTTGTTATTATAATAATAAATAGAAAATTTTGGTTATTTTTGCAGTGATTTAAGGCTTTTAGCCTCATTTAGTAACTAAAAAGAGAAAATTATGAGCAGATATATTTTTGAGACGAAGATGGAAGTAAGAGATTATGAGTGCGATATTGAGGGCATCGTGAACAATGCCAACTATCTGCACTACATGGAACATACCCGCCATCTCTTTCTGAAGGAATGCGGCCTCAGCTTTGCCGAAATGCACAACAAAGGCGTGGATGCTGTGGTGGCGAGAATGAACCTGCAGTACAAGGTTCCGCTGCAATGCGATGATGAATTCTTCTCGCGTCTGTGGCTGGAGAAGCAGGGCGTGAGATATGTTTTCCATCAGGACATCTTCCGTGCCAAGGACGAGAAACTCTGCCTCAAGGCAACCGTAGAACTCGTCTGCCTCATCAACGGAAAGCTGGGCAACAGCGAGGACTACGACAAGGCATTCGAGAAATACTTCTCTCCTCAGGGTTAACAGGTTAACAGTTAACAGCTGATTTTTCAATACCCCTTCCGCACACGAGCGAAGAACTTGCGTTCCGAAAGAGGCAATCCTATAAACCATAAAAGCCGAAACAATATGGAGCAACTTCTTCATTATGTGTGGAAGCACAAGCTCTTCCCACTCTCTCCACTCACCACCACCTGGCACCAGGCTGTGGAAGTAATTGACCCCGGACTGCACAACCGCAATGCAGGGCCCGATTTCTTCAATGCCAAAATCAAACTCAACGGAACCCTATGGGTGGGAAACGTGGAGATTCACGACAAGGCAAGCGACTGGTATGTGCACGGACATGATAAGGATGAACGCTACGACAACGTTATCCTGCACGTTTGCGGAACCATCGATGTAGAAGCCAAGAACTCGAAAGGCGAGCCCCTCGTGCAGTTGCAGCTCGACATTCCCGAAAACGTATCGAAGCATTATCAGGAGCTGCTGAGCATCGACCAGTATCCTCCCTGCTACCAGATTATCCCATCGCTCACCCGCCTCACCGTGCACAGTTGGATGAGCGCCCTGCAAACCGAGCGCTTATCGCAGAAAACCGATGCGATAGAGGCGCGCGTGAAGCAATGTAACGGCGATTGGGAAAACGCCTACTTCGTGACCCTGGCGCGCAACTACGGGTTCGGAATCAACGGCGACACCTTCGAGCAGTGGGCTTACCATCTGCCACTGAGGGCCGTAGACCATCACCGCGACGACCTCTTCCAGATAGAAGCCATCTTCCTGGGGCAAGCCGGACTGCTGGAGCTGAACACCATTCCCGAAAGATATCAGAAAGACGCGCTGAACGACGGCTATTTCTCCCGATTGAGGAACGAATATCTCTATCTCTCGCATAAATTCTCGCTGCAGCCGATGGATTACAAGCAGTGGCGCTTCCTGCGCCTGCGTCCGCAGAACTTCCCTCACATCCGCATCTCGCAGTTAGCCAATCTTTATTATAACCGCCGTGCGGGGCTGAGCCAGCTGCTCGAGGCAAGCACGGTGAAGGAGGCGAAGCAGGTGCTCTCAACCAGCGTTACGGAGTATTGGGAAACCCATTATACCTTCGGCAGCACGAGCATCCGGAACGAGAAGCACCTCTCCCCTTTCTCGCTCAATCTGCTCATCATCAACACCGTGGTTCCCATCCTCTTTGCCTATGGAAGGCACCGGGGCGAGGAGAAATACTGCGACCGCGCCTTCGACTTCCTGGAGGAGCTGAAGGCCGAGAATAACCACATAGTAAGGATGTGGAAGGAATGCGGTCTGCCGGTAGAGAACGCCGGGGATAGCCAGGCACTCATACAGCTGAAGAAGGAATACTGCGACAGGAAGGAATGCCTGAGGTGCAGGATAGGTTACGAATACTTGAAAAAATAAAGATTATGGCTGATCAACAGGAAATACTGAACACCATCCTCCTGACAAGGCTCAATTACTTCAGCCTGGCAGGAATGCTGGAGCTATACAGAAAGGTAGGCTCCGCTACGCTCATCCTGGAGCATAAGAACAACCTCAGAGACATCCTCCCCGATGCCTCGGATAAACTCGTGAGCGCTATCCAGAACTGCGAAGAAGCCCGAAAACGCGCTGAGGAAGAACTGGAGTACGACATACGCTACGGAATAGAACCCATTCCGATGAACGACGACCGCTATCCGCAACGCCTCAAAGACTGCGATGACGCACCTCTCATCCTCTTCTATAAAGGCAACGCCAACCTCAACCAGCAGCGCGTCATCAACATCGTAGGAACCCGCCACTGCACGCCTTACGGCGAAGACCTCATCCACCGCTTCATCACCGACCTGAAGCAGCTCTCACCCAACGTGCTCATCATGAGCGGACTTGCCTACGGAGTGGACATCGTGGCGCACCGCCAGGCACTCGCCAACGGCTACGAAACCATAGGCGTGCTGGCTCACGGTCTGGATGACCTCTACCCCCGTCAGCACCGGGAAACGGCGGCAAGAATGATAGAACAGGGCGGACTGCTCACCGAATTCCTTACCCGTACAAACGCTGATAAGATAAACTTCGTGCGCCGCAACCGCATCGTAGCGGGAATGTCGGATGCCTGCATCCTGATAGAGAGCGCAGCTCATGGCGGCGGCCTCATCACCTGCGATATTTCGCAATCCTACGGCAGAGACGTCTTCGCCTTCCCGGGCAGAATAGGTGATTACTACAGCGAGGGCTGCAACAACCTGATACGCAACAACGGCGCCACGCTCATCACCAGTGCCGAGGACTTTGTGAAGGACATGCGCTGGCAGGATGACGCCACCCTGATGCGAGCCAAGCAGCAAGGCATCGAGCGCAGCCTCTTCCCCGAGTTATCAACAGAAGAAGAGCTCATCGTCAGCATCCTCTCAAAGACAAACGACCTGCAGATCAACATCATCAGCGTGAAGTCGAACATCGACATCTCCCGCCTCACCTCCCTCCTCTTCCAGATGGAAATGAAAGGAATCATCCGCACCCTGGCAGGGGGAATGTATCATCTTTTAAAGTGAATCAAAGGAGGAGTTAAGGAGTTAAAGGGAGTTAAGGAGTTAAGACAACAGTTATGAGATACTCATGTTTTTTGTATATCATGGCAAATTCTCATAAAAAAAGTGTAACTTTGCAACCGAAATTTTGGAGAAGGAATATCAAGGATTATCATTTTCGAAGCATTTGTCTTAACTCCTTTAACTCCTTAACTCCTTTAACTCCTCATAAAACGATGAAAATAGGTAATATAGAATTTGGGCCTCAGCCCCTCTTCCTCGCTCCGATGGAAGACGTAACAGATATTGGCTTTCGCATGCTCTGCAAGCGATTCGGAGCCGCCATGGTTTATACTGAGTTCGTATCGGCGGAAGCCTTGGTGCGAAGCATCAAGAGCACCGTCAGCAAGCTTACGATAAGCGATGAAGAGCGCCCTGTGGGCATTCAGATTTACGGCAGAACCACAGAGGACATGGTGGAAGCTGCCAAGATCGTGGAACAGGCGAAGCCGGATGTGATTGATATTAACTTCGGTTGCCCGGTGAAGAAGGTTGCCGGAAAGGGTGCAGGAGCCGGAATGCTCCGAAATATCCCATTGATGCTGGATATTACAAGAGAAGTGGTAAAGGCGGTAAACGTGCCCGTAACTGTGAAAACCCGATTGGGATGGGATTGCGAGAACCTCATCATCACCGACCTTGCCGAGCAGCTACAGGATTGCGGGATCCAGGCGCTCACCATCCACGGCAGAACCCGTAGCCAGATGTACACCGGAGAAGCCGACTGGAGCCTCATCGGAGAGGTGAAGAACAATCCCCGCATCCATATTCCTATCATCGGCAACGGCGACATTACGACCCCAGAAGAAGCCAAGCTTGCCTTCGAAAGATACGGCGTAGATGCGGTAATGATTGGCCGCGCCACCTTCGGCAGGCCTTGGATTTTCAAGGAAATTCGTGATTATCTGGATAATACGGGCGCTGCTCCATTAACCGTAGATGAGAAAATCGACCTCTTGGAAGAGCAGCTCCGCATCAACGTGGAGCGCATCGACGAGTACAGAGGCATTCTCCACACCCGTCGCCACCTTGCCGCCTCCCCTATCTTCAAGGGCATTCCCGATTTTCGCCAGACGAGAATCGCCATGCTGAGAGCCACGACCGTGGAGGAACTGAAAGAGATATTGAAAGAATGCCGCGAGAGAATCAAGGCGATAGAATAAGAAACAAAAAGGGAGAATCCAACAGACACCTGTTAGTTTCTCCCTTTTACTTTTAAAAGATTGACTTTATATAATCCATCAAATTTTCATTCTTATAGCTTGGAGTTTGAAGTGATCTACCACCCTTAAAACCATGCTTAATCAAAACACTTTCATTCAATTGGTCTCCAGAATATTCTGCAACCAACTTTAATCTAAAAGTAATATCCGTAGGAGCTTGCTCAAGCCAATATTCAGAATCCTCACGCTTACAATTATCGGCAACAACTTGAGTTTTAAATCTAACGTTTCTAGTATTTGACATAAACAAATATACTATATCTCCTACTTCAAAATTAGCTGTATTTACCCAACTAATAAATCCACTCTTTATCAAGCTCTTTGCGTGATTACATTTTTTCTCATTTGCAAAAGCAATCCACTCTTTATTCCCCATTGTTTAAAAAATATTTGATAATATCATCTATTGTTGCCTTAAACAACCTACCATAATCAGAACTTACACTATTAGGTGCCCATATCTTAAAACATTTTTGCCCTAATGTGCTACCATAAAAGAAAGTATATGTCAGTCCCATCACCTCGAAATCAAAATGTTCACCAGACTTTGCTGTTTTAAAAGTTTCAGAAAAGTCTTTTAGATTTTTTACAGCAGTTTCCTTATCTCCCAACAACAAATTCACATCATCATGAAATTTTGAATTATTACGTAACGTTAGAGAATACACATCCCCTCTCTCTGTTGTAGACTTCATCAAACTGACGGAACCATTTGTAAACCCCTTTACCCTCTCTATTGAACCAGACTTTTTTAATTGCGCATGACTCATAATTGGGCAAACACTTAAAATTAATGATAAAAGAAGTATAACTTTAAATCTAAACATAATCAAAAATAATTATCAAATTACTATTGTCTCATCCATAGCAAGTCAAAGTACATCAATCTGGTTGCCATTTTGATTTGCTGCCCCTTCTTTCCTCCTGTATATAAGAACTCCTGTTCTTCAGAGGTAAACAGAGATTGAAAACCATTTTTTTGATAGAAAGAGATTACTTCGGGAGCATTGATTGCATCTACTATCACAAAGCGACAGCCAGACTTGTTGTCATGAGACATAAACCAACCCTTGATGAAATCAATGACTTCACTGCCTATTCCCTTTCCACAAAAATCCTTGTTTACGCCCAAACGACCGATAAGAATACCAGGGTATCTACGCAGAGGCTTTTCATGATGCGTAAGACTTTTCATATAATCCTTACGGCTTCTTGGCAAATCATAAATACGAATGCTATCATTAGAAACCGTAAAGGCACAAACGATTTTGGTGGGGTCATCATTCTTTCGAAAACAATATGATTTCCCCATCAAATAATAAGCATAGCGTGTGGCATCATTCTTGAAGAAATCATCCAGATCTTCATTGCCACACGAGAATGGTTGACAGGTGGATAATAAGTCATCTGTCAATTCACTAAAAAAGCATTGTGAACTCAGAAACATAAATGCCTCCTTTCTTATCTCATACCTGCCTTTTCCAAAATGCTGCGAGCCATTACACAAAAGGGATGTTCTTCGATATTTTTGAATCCCTTAAAATTGCGCTCGGCCTCTTCTGCATGGCGCAAAAACTCTTTTGCTTCTTTACCATGCAATGTTGGTATTGCTTTGATTGCTGTTGCCATAATCTTATCTCCTATCATTATGTCAACTGCCAACCTGTAACAAAGTTAACAGGTTAACAGTTAACAGTTGTTTTTTCTATACTTCTACCTGAAATTGAAGAAACCTAGCTTCCTCAAATTATAGAGAAGGGCTTTACTTCTTCAATATCGAAGCACCTTCGAGCAGGGCGAGTGCCTTATTCTCGTTCTCCTCCATGATTTCACGCTCTCCCGGACCCTTGTCGTTGATTCCGCAGAGGTGCAGGATGCCGTGGATGATGACGCGATGGAGCTCATCATCGTAGGTCTTGCCAAACTGCTCGGCATTGGTGCGGACCGTATCCAGCGAAATCACGATGTCGCCGTTAATCACATCATCCTCATCGTAATCGAAGGTGATGACATCGGTATAGTAATCATGACCCAGATACTCGTTGTTTACTTCGAGAATCTTCTCGTCATCTACAAACATATAGCCAATCTCACCCACCTTGCGGCCATGAGAGGCAGCTACCTTACGAATCCAGGCACTCGTATCACGCTTCTTGATCTTTGGCATTTTCACGCCGTCTACATTGTATGTTATCATACGCTTCTTCCTCCTATTTTTATTTTATTTTTGGTAAAAATTCATCTACTTCTCTTCCGAAGAATCTCAGCTCCCTAACCAGCGTTGAGCTGATGCTGCTGTATCTTGGGTCAGAAAACAGCAGGATGGTTTCTACGCCGCCCAACTGCTTATTGATGTCAGCCTGCTCTCTTTCGTACTCGAAATCCTTGGCAGAACGGACGCCACGAACCAGAAACCTGGCTCCCATACGATGCGCCAAATCGATGGTGAGATCATCGTAAGAAACCACCTCCAGGCGATAACCCTTAGATGCATCTTCCGCATCCACCAACTCCGAACATTCCTTCGGGAAAACAGCCTTGATATCCTCCACACGCTTCGAGATTTCCTCGCTGGCGTGCTTCAGTTTGCTCACCGCCACTGCAATCACGAGCTTGTCGAACATCGGCAAGGCACGCTCGGCAATGTTCTGATGTCCTATCGTAAATGGGTCGAATGTACCCGTAAATATTCCTATCTTCATGTTTTTCTTCACTCTTCGTTCTTCACTCAAACAAGTCTCCCTGCATAATATTGCTTGTATACGGATTTCTGCCGAGATGCTCGTAGGCAAGCGGCGTTGCCATTCTGCCTCGCGGCGTGCGCTTGATGAAACCCTCCATGATGAGGAACGGCTCGTAAACCTCCTCTACGGTGCCGCCATCCTCGCCTATTGCCGTGGCAATGGTGCTTACGCCTACCGGACCGCCACGGAACTTGTCGATGATGGTGGTGAGAATCTTGTTGTCAATCTCGTCCAAGCCATACTGATCGATGTTGAGCGCCTTGAGCGCCATCTGGGCAATATCGTAAGTGATGGTTCCGTTGCCCTTTACCTGGGCGAAATCACGCACTCTTCGCAGCAGGGAATTGGCGATACGAGGGGTTCCGCGCGAACGGCGGGAGATTTCCACAGCCGCCTCATCCTCTATCGGCACCTTCAGGAGCATCGCACTTCGCTTGATAATCTTCTGAAGCGTAGCCGGGTCGTAATATTCCAGATGCAGATTGATTCCGAAACGGGCACGCAGAGGAGCTGTAAGCAGACCGCTTCTCGTTGTTGCTCCTACGAGGGTAAACGGATTCAAGTCTATCTGGATGCTGCGAGCCGAAGGACCCTTGTCTATCATGATATCGATGCGGTAATCCTCCATCGCCGAATAGAGATACTCCTCTACCACAGGCGAAAGTCGGTGGATTTCATCGATAAAGAGCACATCGTTGGGCTCCAGCGAGGTAAGGATTCCCGCCAGATCGCCCGGCTTATCAAGCACAGGACCCGATGTAATCTTGAATCCTACGCCCAGTTCGTTGGCGATGATGTTGCTCAGCGTGGTCTTACCCAATCCCGGCGGACCATGGAGGAGCGTATGGTCGAGTGGTTCGCCACGATATTTGGCAGCCTCAACAAAGACCTCGAGATTTTCCACCACGCCATTCTGTCCGCTGAAATCAGAAAACTTCAGCGGGCGCAGCGCCTTCTCGAATTCCTTTTCGGCAGGCGAAACTATTTCTTGTCTTATATCAAAATCTTCGTTCATTCTATGACTATTATCGATAATATGGGTGCAAAGTTACACATTTGTTGCGGAATTAAAGAAGAAAAGCCGAATTATTTTGCCCATGATTTTGCACAATCCCAAAAGATTCGTGCAGATTTGCAAGCGTTACCCTACAAAAATGTTATAATTTATCATTTTCTTGCAGAATAATTTGTTTATCCGATAGAAAAGACGTACTTTTGCACTCGATATTGAAAGCGAGGAAAGAAATAAATAAGAGAGAAATATCAGGATTTTAAAAGAAATAGAATTATGCTTAAGTTATTTCAAGGGCTCAGCAAGCTGCTGGCCAATTACACATCTATCTTCGTGATAGGTGTTGCAGTGTTCACATTCTTCTTCCCACATACCTTCGACTGGGTGCGCGGAACTACTCAAACCGTCATTCTCGGCATCATCATGCTCACTATGGGTCTGACCTTGACCACCAACGACTTCAAGATTCTGGCTCAGCGCCCGCTGGATGTCTTCATCGGAGCCTGTGCCCAGTTTATCATCATGCCGGGTGTGGCTTACACCCTGGTTCATGTGTGGCATCTTGACCCAGCCCTGGCACTCGGAATCCTGCTGGTAGGTTGCTGTCCGGGCGGCGTTTCGAGCAACATCATGAGTTATCTGTGTCATGGCGACGTAGCTTTCTCCGTAGGAATGACCTGCGCCTCTACCATTCTTGCACCGGTGATGACTCCGCTGCTGATGAAGATTACGGCAGGCGAGATTATCCATGTAGATGCTGTGGGAATGTTCATCAACATCCTCATCGTAACGATTATTCCTGTGGCCATCGGCTGCGCCCTCAACTATATTTACGGCAAGAAAGACTGCTTCCCTACCATCCAGAGTCTGATGCCGGGCATCAGCGTTACGTGTCTGGCAATCATCGTAGGCGGTGTGATTTCTACGGTTCATGATGACCTCGTAGCCCGCGGCTTATCGCTTTTCCTCTGGACTTTCGCCGTGGTTTTCTGCCACAACACGCTGGGTTATCTTCTCGGTTGGCTTGCCGGCAAATGTGCCGGATTCAATACCGCCAAGAAGCGTACCATCAGTATTGAGGTAGGAATGCAGAACGCCGGTCTTGCTACGGTACTTGCTGGCAACTTCTTCGCAACCCAGCCTCTCGCCGTATTGCCTTGCGCCATCAGCTGCGCCTGGCACAGTATTTCCGGCACCATCCTTGCCGGAATCTATCTGAAATGGGACCATCTGCATGAGAAGAAGTAAATGACTTCTGAAAAAGATAAAAAAAGGTCGTGAGATTTCTGATTGAACCTCACGACCTTTTCTTATATCATTACCTCACGGGGTTAACAGGTTAACAGTTAACAGCCGTTTTTTCTATAGTTACTTCCCCGTAGTCAGCAGCTGCACGGCTCGCTGAACTATCTCGTTGGTCTCGTTCCAGACCTGGAAGTATTGGCTCATATCCCAGATATCTCTTGCAACAAGGGCTTTCAGCTGCAGGGCGAGGTATTTCTTCGTCTGAATTAATTCAGCCTCATCCTTTGGCTCTATCTTCTCCTTCTTGCCCTCGGCGATAATGCCATCTATCAGCGAAGAAGGAACCTCGTAGGTGGCGAGGAACTTATCGAAATCCTTATACTGGCTCTTCAGCTCCTTACGATGCGCATCGATGAACTTCAGACTGTGGTTGATGACGATA
The DNA here is from genome assembly GCF_019249795.2 of Segatella copri. NCBI lineage: Bacteria > Pseudomonadati > Bacteroidota > Bacteroidia > Bacteroidales > Prevotellaceae > Segatella > Segatella copri. The sequence continues at coordinate 2,198,505 of NZ_CP156891.1, read as the reverse complement.
CTCTTGGCTGCCAACTGACGGTGCATCTTGGTGTACTTGGTTGTATCCAGCGGAACGAAATAATCTGGCATGATTCCACCACCACCATAAACTACACGATGCTTGCGCAAGGTATAATACTTCAGACTGTCTGAAAGATGGATGCTGTCCTGATTGGTGAACTCGCCATGCTTGTAACGCTTGTCCAAATCCATCGCATAATCCAATCTGTCACCTTTCTTATATGGCTTCTGGATGCATCTGCCGCTAGGCGTATAGTAATGGGCGATGGTGAGACGAATCTCGCTGCCATCATCGAAGGTCAGCGGACGCTGCACCAATCCCTTGCCGAAGGTTCTGCGACCAACCACTACGCCACGGTCCTGATCCTGGATGGCTCCGGAAACAATCTCGGCGGCAGAAGCGGTAAACTCATTGGTGAGCACCACCACCTTGCCATTGCGCCATCTGCCGTTAGCCTGCGCCTTGTATTCCTGGCGAGGCGCTGCACGACCGCTGGTATAAACGATGAGATCGCCCTTCTGCAGGAACTCGTTGGCAATCTGAGCCGCAGCCTGAAGATAGCCTCCACCATTATCCTCAAGGTCGAAGATAAGATCCTTCATTCCCTTCTTTTTCAGCGAATCCATCGCTATTGTTACCTCTTTATGACTGGTAAGACCGAAGCTTCCCAATCGGATGTATCCGATGCCCGAACGAATCATATAAGCCGCATCCATCGTAGTTACCGGAATTTTATCGCGCTTTACCTTGAAGATGAGTTTATCCTTGATGCCACGGCGCACGATGGTAAGGTTCACCGTTGTTCCCTTAGGACCACGAAGGCGCTTCATGATTTCCTCCTTGCTCATCTTGACGCCCGAAATGGCAGTATCGTTTACAGCCACAATGCGGTCGCCGGCAATGATTCCCACCTTCTCAGAAGGTCCGTTCGTAACCGGCTGGATAACGAGCAGCGTATCATCTACCATGTTAAACTGCACGCCAATGCCATCAAAACTGCCGTTCAGCGGCTCGTTCATCGCCTTGGTTTCCTTGGCTGTAGCGTAAGAAGAATGAGGGTCGAGCTTTTCGAGCATACCACGGATGGCGTCCTCTACGAGCTTATTCTCATCCACACTATCCACATAGAGGTTGGTAATGGCGATTTCAGCCCTTCCCAACTTCTCTATCGGGCTGTTCTTGCCCATCTTGATACGCAACTGGGCACTGGCAGAAGTTACTGCCAGGAATGCTACCAGTGCTATGAATAGATATTTCTTCATTTCTTAAAACTTAAAGTTATGAAAGAGAGAAATCCTTCAAGAGTTAACAGGTTAACAGTTAACAGCGCTTTTTTCAATGGTTACCCCCCCGAAAGCACTTGAATTCTTCACTCTTCGTTCTTCACTCTTCACTTCATTTAATCCAGCGGTGCTGAGTCTTCCTCCGGAATATCCTCTTCTATTACCAGATTTTCGATGATGAAGTTCTGGCGCTCCATCGTGTTCTTACCCATATAATATTCCAGCAGCTTCTGCACCTGGTCGGTTTTATGCAGCGTAACCTGCTCCAACCGCATGTCGGGACCGATGAAATGGGCGAATTCATCAGGCGAAATCTCTCCCAATCCTTTGAATCGGGTGATTTCAGGGTCAGGGCCCAAATCGCGAATCGCCTGCTGGCGCTCCTCATCGCTGTAACAGTAATGCGTGATGAAATCGCTCTTTTTCTCCTTGCTTCCCAGTTTCGCATCCGCATCAGCCACCACCTGCTTGTTCTTGATCTTGGTTCGCTTGTTGCGCACTCGGAACAATGGGGTCTGAAGCACGTAGACATGGCCCTTCTTGATGAGATCTGGGAAGAACTGAAGGAAGAAGGTGATGATGAGCAGGCGGATGTGCATTCCGTCGACATCCGCATCGGTTGCCACAATTACCTTGTTGTAACGCAATGAATCCAAGCCGTCCTCTATATCGAGAGCCGCCTGAAGCAGATTGAACTCCTCGTTCTCATAAACCACCTTCTTGGTAAGACCGAAGCTGTTGAGCGGTTTACCACGCAGAGAGAACACCGCCTGGGTATTCACATCGCGGCTCTTGGTGATGCTTCCGCTGGCAGAATCGCCCTCGGTGATGAAGATGGAACTCTCCTCCTTGCGCTCGTTCTTGGCGTCGCTGAAATGGATGCGGCAGTCGCGGAGCTTGCGATTGTGGAGATTCGCCTTCTTGGCACGCTCACGGGCGAGTTTGGTAACGCCCGCCATCGCCTTGCGCTCGCGTTCGCTCTCCTTAATCTTATTCTCCAGAACCTCAGCTACACCCTTGTGGATATGGAGATAGTTGTCTACTTCCTTCTTCAGGAAATCGCCCACATACTTATTGATGGTTTCGCCACCATTCGGCGTCATCGTAGTACTTCCGAGCTTAATCTTGGTCTGACTCTCGAAAACCGGTTCTTCTACGTTGATGGCAATGGCAGCCACCAGTCCGTTTCGGATGTCAGCATACTCATACTTGCCGTAGAACTCCTTGATAGTCTTGGCAATATGCTCCTTGAAGGCACTCTGATGCGTACCTCCCTGGGTGGTGTGCTGACCGTTGACGAAGGAATAATACTCCTCGCCATACTGGTTGGTATGGGTGAAGGCAATCTCGATGTCCTCGCCCTTCATGTGGACGATGTCGTAGAGACCTTCGTTGGTCATATTATCGCTCAGCAAATCCTGCAGACCATGGCGACTCAAGATGCGGCGGCCATTGTGCATGATGGTGAGTCCGGTGTTCAGATAAGTATAGTTGCGGAGCATCGTTTCCACGAAATCATCGTGGAAGGAATAGTTCTTGAAGAGTGTATTATCCGGCTCGAAGAAGATAAAGGTACCGTTCTCGTCCTCAGTATCTTCCGTCATATCGCTCTTCAGAATACCTTTCTCAAACTTCAGATGGCGCACCTTTCCATCGCGGTACGACTTTACTTCGAAATGGGAACTGAGGGCATTGACCGCCTTCACACCCACACCATTCAGACCGACGCTCTTCTTGAACGCCTTGCTGTCGTACTTACCGCCGGTATTCAGCACACTTACAGCCTCAACGAGCTTGCCCTGAGGAATACCACGACCATAGTCGCGCACGCTGACACGCAGATTGTCCTCGATATCGATTTCCAGACGGGCACCTGCACCCATCTTGAATTCATCGATAGAGTTGTCTACCACCTCCTTCAAGAGCACATAAATACCATCTTCCGGCAGATTTCCATCTCCCAGACGGCCGATGTACATACCCGGACGGGTGCGTACATGCTCCATATCGCTCAAGTGGCGGATGTTATCGTCGGTATATTCTACCGGCGGCTGCTCCTGAGGGGCATTGGCAAACTCATCTGCAGCATTCAATTCGCTGTTACCTAAGTTTTTATCTTCAGACATGATTTCCTCCTTAGTTATTCTTATTTATTTTCTTATAACATAGCAAATGATGTTGCAATATTCTGTTTATCAGATCATTGCCAACACAATAATTGCTATTTACTTGATACTCTTAATATAGCAGTTGCGGCGCTTGTGAAGGATTGGATCCAAGACGCCCCATTGTCCCTGCACGGCAGCATTTTCTTCCATTTCTACCTGCGTTTCTCCCCACTCGATTCCATACTTCTGATAGATAGGAATCAGGTCGGCAAAGAGCAGCGCATTGGCACCCTTAGCACGGTATTCCGGCTGGATACCGATGAGCAGAAGGTCGACAATCTTGGTTTTATGGAACTTGATGGCGCGCAGCAGATGCCACCAGCCAAAAGGAAGCAGCCTGCCCCTATGACACTTCTGCAGAGCTCTGGAAAGGGAAGGCATCGTAATACCGATACCTATCATCTTATGATCCTCGGTAGTCCAGTCTTCTATGGCTGTTACAAAGTTCAGGTCGAGCAAAGACAGATACATCTTGATGTACTGGTCTATCTGCTTCTGTGAAAGTTCGGAATAACCATAGAGATGCTTGTATGTATCATTGATGAGGTCGAAAATCTTCTGTCCGTATCCGCCCTGATAAATATCCTTACGGGTAAGTTTGCGGACATGGAGATTGTATCTTTTCTCTATCATCGCTGCTATCTTGGCATATTTCTCCGGGATGGTATCTGGCACCATCAGTTTATACTCTACATACTTATTATCTACGGTAAAGCCCTCCAGAGCCTCGATGTGCTCCGGATAATATGAATAATTATAAATGGTAGGCATGGTGCCTAGCTGGTCAAAGCCCCAGGTAAGCATGCCTTCTGGATCCATATCGGTAAAACCCAGCGGACCTACAATATCTTCCATTCCCTTCTCCTTACCGTATTTCTCTACAGCATCGAGAAGAGCCTTGGAAACCTCGCGGTCGTCAATGAAATCAATCCAGCCGAAACGGACCGACTTCCTGCCCCATTTATTGTTTGCCTTATGATTGATAATGGCAGCGACGCGACCTGCCAGCTTGCCGTCCTTATAGGCAAGAAAATACTCTGCCTCGCAGAACTCGAACGCTGCGTTCTTGTCCTTGCTCAGAGTATTCATGTCGTCGCTGAAAAGATTAGGCACATCATATTCGTTGCCTTCGTAGAGGTCGTAATGGAAGTCGATGAACGTCTTCAAGTCCTTCTTTGTTTCGACCTTTTTAATTTCTATTAATGACATGATTTTCAAACTAGTTTGCAATATTATAAATGCAAAAGTAGCAATATTTTGGCAAATTACCAAATATTGCTACTTTTTTTGCAGTTTTTTAGGGGTTAATTTTTAATTACAGCTCCCAAACTAGCCTATATCACCCATTTACTGGTGGTTTTGGCGGAATCAGTTTTACTTAACGAGATGCTCTTTTATCCAAACCATCTGCTGATAATTTGTATCGGGTGTAGTCCAATGCTCATTGATTGGAGTGAGCAAAGCTTCCTTCTTACATTTCAACGTATTCCAAACAGCATAGCTGGTAGTTGGCGGACAGGTATTATCGTTATATCCCCATGTAAGATAAGTTGGGGCCTTTACCTTGCGGGCAAAATTCACCACATCATAATAAGCCATCGTGTTGAGACAATCCTTGTTCTTCAATATCTCATGATATTTATTGAAGTGAGGATAACCGCCCGTTCTTCCCTTCTCGGCATAAGCAGCCATATCGCTGAGCGCCGGATGATTGGCAACACACTGGGTTACGCGCTTATCTAAACCGGCTGCAATAATAGCCAAGGCTCCACCCTGACTTCCGCCCTGCACAGCCACATTCTTTCCGTCCCATTCTGGGAGAGAGGTTAGGAAATCTATGCAGCGCACCAGTCCCTGATAAACATGCCTCATATAATAACGGTTCTTATCTTCCAATCCATTGGCAAGATAACCACCGTTTGCATCGTTGAATCCCTTGCTTATCTCCTGGAATGTTTCGGCTGGGAGACGTGGGTCGAGACCATGAATCTCTATCTCGAAGCGGATGAATCCGTTCTCGGCGTAATATTTATTGCGCATAGGCTCCTTGATGGTCTTGATGCCGGCTCCAGGAGGTGTGAGAACCACAGGATGGCTACCCTGCTTGGCATTCTTGGGATAGAAGAGGTAGCCGTACATCGCATGACCTTTCTTATCTATCTGAAGCTTTACAAGATAGCAATCTATCTTATCTGTACAATATTCCTTGGCGAGTTCCTTGGTATAGCTCATCGGCACGTTCTTCAGTTCGTCCTTTGCCTGCTGCCAGAAAGCATCGAAATCCTTAGGCTCCTGGGTATAAGGCTGAATCTTATCTACCGAGAATCCTACTTTGATATGATGCTGATAGGTCTTACCATCGAGTTTATAGAATAATCTCAAATCGCGGAAGCCCGGTGTCTTTCGGGTTCCCATGTTCACGATGGCGCGCCCATTCTTCAGCTTGAAGCTTCCTTTCTTGTCAGCCTTCAGCATGTCATCGCCTATTTCATAATTCACCTCGCCGTCACGGGGAATTCCATACTTATAGAAACTTACTTCCACCTTAGCCTGTTCGCCCGTCTTATAGAGCCAGTCGGCATGGTCAGGCACGGTTAGCCAGAGATAATCACTGCGATAGGGATAGTTCTCCGCCTTCACACTTAACACACTCGTCATGTTCATCGCCAGGATAAACAGAAGCGATAAATAGATTGTCCTTAATCTGTTCATAATTTTATAGTTTGTTTTTAAATTATAATATTCAACTATCATATATGAGCGCAAAAGTACAACATTCCATTGAGATAACAAAATGATTTCAAGGATATTTTTGTTCAAGATACCCTCAATAGGCATCTTGAACAAACAAATATCCTTCCCGATAGTTTTAAGCACTGGCGGAAAACTAACATTCTCCAAGGAATCACAATAAGAAAAAGCTCGATCATCTATTCTCTCCAACACTGGCGAGAAATGCGAAGTGTCGGATGAAGCGAGAGATGGTTCATCAAATGAGTAGTGAAATTATGAGGGTGGAGTCGATTACAGAAGACAATATGGTGTCAAATTGCTCCATGACCCGAAAATATTCCTCCAAAAGGAGTGAGTTTCTCAGATTTAATTTGTATCTTTGCCATGTCATATCAGAGTTTTGCTTGTTTTCTTTTCGCAACACTAAGATAAGTGAAAATTCTGATATAGCAAAATCCGGAGTAACTTTTTGTTGCTCAGGCGCCTAAAATGTTTAATTGATAATAGTGTTGCGGAATTAATGGAATAACCAGAAATGAAATTGAAAAGACATCTACTGACAGCCGCCCTGACACTCTTTTGCCTATCGGCAGCTAACGCCCAACTGCTAAGAACAACAGTGGAGCAAGGAGAAATTGAAGGTGTGGAACATGAAGGATTCGCCCTATACAAGGGAATCCCATACGCTGAAGCACCAGTGGGCAACCTCAGATGGAAAGCCCCAGTAAGCAAGAAGCCTTGGAAGGGAGTATTCAAAGCAGATAAATGGGGAGACCGTCCACCACAGCCCATCGACCCTAACCAAAATGGTGGAGAGCAGGGCATGAGCGAGGACTGCCTATACCTCAGTGTGGAAACACCAGCCAAGAGTAAGAATGACAAACTCCCTGTATTTGTGATGATTCATGGAGGAGCCTTTCTTTCTGGCTCCTACAGTGGAACTCAGGAAAGCTTTGTCAAGGAAGGCATCATCTATTGCAGCATAGAATACCGCTTGGGAGCCTTGGGATTCATGGCACATCCAGAGCTGAGTAAGGAATCAGGCAAGAACATATCTGGTAACTATGGCATCCTTGATCAAGTGATGGCCTTAAAATGGATTCACGACAATATCGCTGCCTTCGGTGGAGACCCAGACAAGATTACCATTGCTGGAGAATCTGCCGGTGGTATCTCGGTAAGTATACTATGCGCCTCTCCCCTTGCCAAGGGACTCTTCCGAGGAGCCATCAGCGAAAGTGGTAGCTCCTTCTGGCCTGTGGGTGAAAGCAGAAATGGTAACACAGCCATGCTCACCTCCAAAGCGGCAGAAGCAGGTGGACTTCTCCTTCAAAAGAGACTCAAGGCTAAGAACTTGAAGCAGCTAAGAAAAGTTCCGGCTATGGACATCGTGAAGAATACCGCCTTTGAGTCTTTTTGGCCGAACGTTGACGGCTACTCCATCACCGATGACCAGTATAAGCTCTATGAAAAGGGAAGCTACAATGATGTAAATGTCATCATAGGAACCAACAGCGACGAAGGAAGTATGTTTAGCCACCCTGTCAGTGTAAGTGACTATGAGAAAAGAATCCATGAGATATATGGAAGTTGGGCAGACCAGGTTCTCAGTCTCTATCCTGCCAAGACAGAGGAAGAAACCTACTTCGCTCAATCCGACATTTTCCGTGATGGCTCCTTTGCATGGGGAACGTATGCCTGGGCTAACCTGCAGAGCAAGACCGGCAAGGGCAAGGTGTATATGTATTACTTTGACCAAGACTCTGAGAACACCATCGTGAAAAGCCGCAAGGGAGGAGCCAGCCATGTGGCAGAGATGCCATTCATCTATGGCTATAAGTTTGGCTCTGGAAAGATGACCGAGACGGAGCAGCACATGGAACAAATCATGTCACGCTACTGGATCAACTTTACCAAGACTGGCAATCCAAATGGGGATAGCCTTCCTTTCTGGACTAGCTACCAGGAAGGTAAACCAACGGTGATGATTATGAAGGAAGGACTGCATTTGGGTCCTGTTCAAAATCAAAAGCAAATGGACTTCTTCGAGAAGTTCTTCAAGGAAAAAAGAAAATAATACGTCAAGTTCCAAGTGGCATTTCTCCCACTTGGAACTTTTTCATTAAAGAGATAAAACGCCACTGTGGCAGCACACCTCACCTATTTTTTTCTCTATCAAGCTGTTGCTGATATATTTTTCTTTTCAGACCTTTACATTTTACACATTTTCGAGGTTTTCTAAGCTTTCTCCGTTATCATCAGCACATGACTTTCGTCGCTCAATGTGGTGGCGAAGATATAGGTTTCGCCACCATCCTTCAGCTTCAATCGCTTGCGTAATTCTGCTACGGAAAGGGGGAAGTTGCGGGTAGCGATGTTTGCCTTGGTGATTCCTGACAGATGACGCTTCAACTCCTTTTTATTAAAGGAGGATACGACGATGATGCGGAAACTTCTGCCGGGGAAGACAGCGATAGGCTCACGGCTCACGAAAAGATGACTGTTCTTGGAAAGCATTCTGGCTCCATATCGCTCAGATAAGACGCTGAAACAGCCGGCTTTCATCAACGAGGCATTCGGCTCGTAAAGATACAGCATCTCTTCAAGGGTGGATGGGGCTATCTTCACCGAAGAAGACTCCATATCCAACTCATCGCAGACGAAGGATTGCGCATCGTTGATGCAATAAATACGGAGATTCCCGGCATGTTTTACTTCTCCATCTGTTCCTTCTGCTCCATCTATTTCATCTTCTCCACTTTCTCCATCTGCCGATGAAGCCCTCATATCGTCCATATTTCGCGCTGAGAGCACTAAAAGGAGTTCCTTACACTCATTATTCACGGAGATGATATGAACCTCTTGTACGCAGTTTAATTCGCTTACCGCACGGTGCCAGTCAAGCATCGGAGAGAGTTTGATGATGACGTAATCTGCCTTCGAAAGCATTTCTTCCTGCAAAAGGGTTACATCGGGCGTACAATCTTTCAAGGATACTACCTTGTTGCCCGCATCGTCTCTACGAGCAGGATCGATGAAGATCAGCTTAAGACCAAGGTTGGTCTTAAGTAATGACTGAGACTGATCTTCAGTTATGCCTAAAGAATCTGATGCAGCAGCCTCTTTCTTTGAAGCAAAAGAATGCAGAACCTCTATTCCGTCTCCATTCTTCACGATGGCATTCTTCAAACCCAACCGCCCAAAGTTTTCCTTCGCTGCTTCACAGAGATGAGCCTGACGCTCCACATACATCGACTTCACGTCCAATCGGGAAGCGATGTAAGAGAAGTCTACTCCGAAACCGCCGGTCAGGTCAACAAACCCGATTTCTTCAGAAAAATCTCCTTCATAAGGTTCTTCTTTTATTTCATTAACATTCTCTTCTGATTCTGTTAATATCTGTTGCTTTTTGCAAGTAGCTTCATTTTTGGCGAATTCTGAATCAACTGCCCCTTTGCCGGCAAATTCGCAAATTTCAGAAAGATGAAGATTTGAGGCGTTTTCGCTCTCCTTCTCCTTTTCTTCTCCGTTTTCGGATGATGAAGGAGACAAACCGAGCAGTCGGGCAGCGAGTTCAGCCTTATAAAGTGCCGTTTGCTCTGACGAACATTGCTCCATCGAAATATGAGGGGGATAGATGATGCCATCAATGCTTGCCCAACGGGGCAGTTTCACACGAGCCATCTTTCGCCCGCGAATCTGGTCGAGAGCGAAAGGCATATCTACCTCGGGATACTTGCTGCCGAGGAAAGCCAACTGGCGAACATCATCGTCCTGATGCTGGCGGATAAAATCGAGCGTTGCTTGGTTCATTATTTCTGTTGAGTGATTCGTCATTACATTACTTATTCTTAATAACCGCAAAATTACGATATTCTGATGAGATTACAAAATATTTCTCAGAATATCTGATATTTTATATTGGGATGCACCGAAAACAGGATGCTCTCGGCTATAATCTACCCTTTTTCCTGGCTATATGATTCTAACAGCAGGTATAAATAAATACATAACTATCGGAGACAGAACAACTGACTAGGAAAAACAGAAGGCTGGCAGAAGAAAAACAGCATACTGGCAAAAGGCAAACAGCCGACTAGCGCAACAGAGGCTAGTCGGCTGTTCCTGTATAACAGTTTGCCAAACATCCTTTCTCTTATTTCAAGAGAAGGTAAGCGGCTCCGCGTTTATACCTTGCCCTTTATCGTAAAAGTTCTTACCTTTGCACCATAATTTTAAAAGCAACGAAATTATGAGAGCAACAGAACGTTATGAGAGGGCATGGAATGCCTTCCAGATTCATTTGAATCATAATCCAAAAGCCAGTTTGATTCCTTTTTTAAAGGAACGGCATGTAAACCATCGCTCGATGCATAGATGGATGTCAGAGAAAGGTTATTCTGTTAGGTTAGCCAAACAGCAGATTCGTCTGCTTCAGGCCGAAGCCCGTAAGGAATGTTCCGAAGCAACAGCCAAGGACACTGGGATGATGTTCCTTCCCATGGAAATGCCATCCGATTCCGTCTGCCCGGAAAATTATCTTTTCGGCATAACCTTAACCTTTCCCAATGGAACGATAGTCACCATCAAGAAAGGTAGTGCCAAATCAGTCATGCATCTGATGAAACTTTACGAGAAGGAGGACTTGCTATGTTTGGATTAAACGAAAACACCCAGTATTACGTCTGCCAGCGATATGTCCGAATGAACATGGGCATAAATGGCCTGTACCAGATTGTGAGGACGGAGATGGAGCTGCCGCCACTCGGTGGTGCCGTCTTCATCTTCTTCTCCAAGAACCGCCAGCAGGTAAAAATGCTAAAATGGGATGGCGACGGTTTCTTGCTGTATCAGAAGCGACTGGAGCGAGGAACCTTTGAATTACCATTCTTTGATCCCCAAAGCAAACAATGCAAAATGCCGTACAAGACGCTATCTGCCATCATGAGCGGAATTTGCCTGAAAAGTATGAGATATAGGAAACGGCTTAATCTATAGGCGCATAAGATTATATTTAATGAACTGTGTATCAATAAGATAGAAAAATAAATATCTAAAAATCCTTGCATATCTCGATATTTTTTCGTACCTTTGCACTATGAAAAAGGACGAAATTATAGTACTTTTAAAGAAACAGCTTCAGCTTGCAAACGAACAGCTTCAGCAAGCTAATGCTACGGTGAGTTCATTGACTACACAGGTCAACGAACTCATTGAACGTATAAAGTCATTAGAAGAATTACTCGTCCAGAAAGGAATCGCCATTGACAAAGCGAATCGTCAGAACAAGGCACTCGGCAAGCTCGTTTCAGGCAAGAAGTCCGAACGTCAGGAAAAGAATCCACAAGACTCGATGACCCAGGAGGAATTTGACAAGAAGAAAACAGAGCAGGCCGAAAAGAGAAAGGCACGCAAAAACAACGGAGCCAAGCGTGACATGCATTACGAGATGAAAGAGGTGCATGTTACGATAGATCCAGTCATGGATGCAGAGTTTTTGAAGACGTTGCGTCTCTTCGGAACTCGTACCTGTATACGTTACAGCATGGAACCCATCAAATTCATCAAGACCGTGTATCACATCAACACTTATACTGATGGAAGTATCATGTATCCGGGGAAAACTCCGCCGGCTCTGTTGTTGAATTCTTCCTATTCACCTTCCTTTGCAGCAGGACTCCTGCAGATGCGATACATCTATTCCATGCCGGTAGAGCGAATCATCAAATACTTTGCCGACAATGGGTTTACGTTAAGGAAAGCCACGGCAAACAAACTGATTGCCAGAAGTGCCGATGTACTGGAAAACTTCTATAAGGCTATCTGCCAAGTAGTGTTGCAGCAGGATTATGTCTCGGCAGACGAGACATACCATAAAGTGCTGTTAGCCAAGACAAAGCCTACGGACAAGGGTTCGAAGAAAGGCTACTTCTGGGCTGTAAGTGCGCCTAAACTGGGACTTGTCTTCTTCGTATATGAGGATGGATCACGCTCTGAGCAGGTCATACTTAACATATTCTCTGATTATAAAGGTACCATACAGAGTGATGCATATGCTCCTTACCGGAAACTGGAGTCGGATGCTTATCCTGACATTATGAGAATCGCCTGCCTGCAGCATGTCAAGAGAGATTTCATCGACTGCGGCAAGGAAGACAAGGATGCTCAGGAGGTCGTAGATATCCTCAACAGATTTTATCGAGAAGACAAAAAACATAAGGTTGGGGTAAATGGATGGACCGTTGAAGACCATCTAGCCTATCGGCAGTCATATGCACCGGACATTTTGCAGGATTTATTGGAGAAACTGGAGGAAATATCTTCCAGGAAAGATTTGCTGCCCAAGTCTACCTTGGCGCAGGCGGTCGGCTATGCCCTTAATGAATATAATGCCATTTGTGACATCTTCAAAAGAGGTGATACGGCTCTCGATAACAACTACATTGAGAGAATCCAGAGATACATATCACTATCAAGAAGAAACTCAATGTTCTTTGGTTCGCACGAAGGAGCAAGCCGGGCGGCTATCCTATATTCTATCGCAATCTCATGCAGGCTGAATGGCATTAATCTGTTTGAATACATATGCGACGTAATAGAAAAGACTGTAGAATGGCAACCCAATACCCCATTAGAAAAATATAGAGACTTACTTCCTGACCGATGGAAAAAGCAGCAACAGCATTAATTTAATCAGCTGTTACTGCTTTTTTTTGAATTATGCAAGGTATAAACGCGGAGCCGCTTACAAGAGAAGCACGGTTGGCAGGAATATCGCAATCAGCTCTTCACTCTTCACCTTCCCAACATAAAGAGCTGAAACACAACGCATTATATAGGTGAAGAGATTTCCGGCACTCTTCACCCACTCTTCACCTTTTACGATTTTGGGAAAGGTATAAACGCAGAGCCGCTTAGCTGTCAACAGCCTAAAAAGGTGAAGGGCGGGTGAAGAGTAAAAAAACACTCTTCACCCGCCCAACTTTCTATCCTTCAACTACTTACACCCAAAAGGTGAAGAGTGAAGAGTTGTTGGGAATTTTCTCTCGCATCCGTAAAGATGCAGAGAGAAAATTCCGGTGTCTCAAAAGAAACGATGGATTAGTCAGCCAACTTAGCCTTCAAGAACTCACGGTTCAAGCGGGCGATGTTAGCGATAGACTCGTTCTTAGGACAAACAGCCTCGCAAGCACGAGTGTTTGTACAGTTACCGAATCCGAGCTCATCCATGCGTGCAATCATCTTCTTAGCACGGGCAGCAGCCTCTACACGACCCTGTGGGAGAAGTGCCAGCTGGCTAACCTTTGAGCTGACGAAGAGCATAGCAGAACCATTCTTACATGCAGCAACACAAGCACCGCAACCGATACATGTAGCGCAATCCATTGCCTCGTCTGCATTCTCCTTAGGAATCAGGATAGCGTTGGCATCCTGAGCCTGACCTGTACGAATGCTGGTGTAACCACCTGCCTGGATGATCTTGTCGAATGCTGAACGGTCTACCATACAGTCCTTGATGATAGGGAAACCAGCAGAACGCCAAGGCTCAACGGTGATAACATCGCCATCGTTGAAACGACGCATGTAGAGCTGACATGTTGTAGCACCACGCTCAGTCTTACCGTGAGGTGTACCATTAATATAGAGAGAGCACATACCGCAGATACCCTCGCGGCAGTCGTGGTCGAAGACGAAAGGCTCCTGACCTGACTCGATGAGCTCCTCGTTCAAGATGTCGAGCATCTCGAGGAATGAAGTATCATCTGGGATGTTCTTCATCTCATGTGTATCGAAGTGACCCTGTGCTGTAGGACCGTCCTGCTTCCAATACTTAACTGTGAAACTTATATTTCTTGCCATTGTCTTGTTCGCTTTTTAATTCTTGTAATTTCTTGTCTGTACCTTAATTGCCTCATACTCGAGAGGTTCCTTGTTGAGCACTGGAGCAGTTGTATCATTGCCCTGATACTCCCAGCAACCTACGTAGAAGAAGTGCTCATCATCACGCTTAGCCTCGCCTTCCTCTGTCTGGTACTCCTCACGGAAGTGACCACCACAGCTCTCATTGCGGTGCAATGCATCGTAAGCGATCAACTCGCCCATCAAGATGAAGTCACGCAAGTGGATAGCCTTATCCAACTCTACGTTCAAGCCTTCCTTCTTGCCAGGGATGAAGAGGTTCTTGTTGAATTCCTCGCGCAGAGCCTTCATCTTCTTCAAGCCTTCCTCAAGACCTTCCTTGGTACGACCCATACCTACGTGCTCCCAAAGGATGTGACCCAACTCCTTGTGGATAGAATCTACAGAGCGCTTGCCCTGGATACCCATCAGGCGGTCGATTTCCTTCTGAACACCTGCCTCTGCCTCTGCGAACTCTGGGAGATCGGTAGAGAGCTTTGGCCACAATGCCTGGTCGGCCAAGTAGTTCTGGATAGTGTATGGCAATACGAAGTAACCGTCAGCCAAACCCTGCATCAAAGCAGATGCACCAAGACGGTTAGCACCGTGGTCAGAGAAGTTACACTCACCAATAGCGAAGAGACCTGGGATAGTAGTCATCAACTCGTAGTCAACCCAGATACCACCCATTGTATAGTGGATAGCAGGGAAGATCATCATTGGGTTGTAGTACTTCACGCCGTTAATCTCGTTAGCCAACTCACCTGGGTTAACGTCGGTAATCTCCTCATACATATCAAAGAGGTTGCCATAACGCTGCAGGATAACGTCGATACCGAGACGGTTGATAGACTCAGAGAAGTCGAGGAATACGGCAAGACCTGTGTTGTTGACACCGAAGCCCTTGTCGCAACGCTCCTTAGCTGCACGAGAAGCCACGTCACGAGGAACCAGGTTACCGAATGCTGGGTAACGGCGCTCCAAGTAGTAGTCGCGGTCTTCCTCAGGAATATCAGAACCCTTCTTTGTACCAGCCTGCAATGCCTTAGCATCCTCAATCTTCTTAGGAACCCAGATACGACCATCGTTACGGAGTGACTCTGACATCAAAGTCAACTTACTCTGGTTTGTACCGTGAACAGGGATACATGTAGGGTGAATCTGAACGTAAGATGGGTTAGCGAAGTCAGCACCCTTGCGGTAGCACTGGATAGCTGCTGTACAGTTACAACCCATAGCGTTTGTAGAAAGGAAGTAAGCGTTACCATAACCACCGGTAGCGATAACTACGGCGTTGGCAGAGAAACGCTCCAACTTACCTGTAATCAAATTCTTGGCGATGATACCACGAGCGTGACCGTCAACGATCACAATATCCTCCATCTCGTAACGGGTGAAGAGCTTAACCTTACCTGCCTCAACCATGCGGCTCAAAGAAGAGTAAGCACCGAGGAGAAGCTGCTGACCTGTCTGACCCTTAGCATAGAATGTACGAGAAACCTGAGCACCACCGAAAGAACGGTTAGCCAGCATACCACCGTACTCACGAGCGAAAGGAACGCCCTGAGCTACGCACTGGTCGATGATATCGTTGCTCACCTCAGCCAAACGGTAAACGTTAGCCTCACGAGCACGGTAGTCACCACCCTTTACAGTATCGTAGAACAGACGGTAAACAGAGTCACCATCATTCTGATAATTCTTAGCTGCATTGATACCACCCTGTGCTGCGATAGAGTGAGCACGACGTGGAGAGTCCTGGATGCAGAAGTTCAAGATATTGAAGCCCATCTCGCCGAGAGAAGCAGCAGCAGAAGCACCTGCCAAACCTGTACCTACAACGATAACGTCGAGCTTTAACTTATTCTTTGGGTTAACCAAACGCTGGTGAGCCTTATAGTTGGTCCACTTCTCAGCAACTGGTCCTTCAGGTATTCTAGAATTTAATGTTTTTGCCATAATCTTTTTTAATACTTAAATGATTACACGAATTATGCGCAGCACAAAGATGGAGCGCAACCGAAAGCGAATGCCAATACAACTACGATGAAGAGGAGAAGCAGGATGGTAGAGTAAATCATACCGATCATCTTCCAACGGCAGAACCAAGTCTTACCGCTCCAACCGAGAGTCTGAATAGCACTCCAGAAACCGTGAGTGAGGTGGAACCAAAGAGCTACCAACCAGATAAGGTAGAGAACTACGAATACTGGGTTAGCGAAGGTGTCCTGAATGAATGCGAAGCCATCTGATGGGCTGTGGCCGAAGCTTGTACCCAAGAATTCAGCAAACATCATGTTGTACCAGAAATTGAAGAGGTGAAGCAACAAACCGAGAACGATGATGATACCGAGCACCAACATGTTCTGGCTAGCCCACTCTACCTTCTCTGGCTTTGCTGTTACCTCGTAACGCTGGTTACCGCGAGCACGACGGTTCTGTGCTGTCAGGATGAAAGCGTAAACGATGTGACAAACTGCCAAAGCTGCCAAACCCAAAGTTGCAACTACGGCGTACCAGTTAGCACCCAACAATTCGCAGATTGTGTTGTAAGCTTCTCCAGAGAAAAGCGCAACAACATTCATGCAACCGTGGAATGTCAAGAATAGAATAAGAGCGATACCAGTTACTGACATCACTACTTTTCTACCAATAGATGAATTGATTAACCACATAAATGATTGAAATTTAATTATTTAACTGTTTGAAACTAATTTATATTCCACACTTTTCGTCCCTGCAATACCTATTTTTTGGCATTCTGCAATCCTCATTTCTAGGTATATTTTCGCAAGTCTGCTGCAAAATTACTATATTTTAATGATTTATCAAAGTATTTTTGCTAAAATTTCGATTTTATTTCTTACTTTTGCCGAAAATTAGAAAAAATATAGATTAAACGAAGTATGAAATTCAATTATGACGTGCTCGTTATCGGTGGAGGACATGCCGGATGCGAGGCTGCTGCAGCCTCTGCAAACATGGGTGCCAAAACCTGTTTGATAACGATGGATATGAACAAGATTGGACAGATGAGTTGCAACCCCGCCATCGGAGGTATTGCCAAGGGACAGATTGTGCGCGAAATCGATGCATTGGGCGGACAGATGGGTATCGTAACGGATAAAACCGCCATCCAGTTCCGAATGCTCAACATCGGCAAGGGGCCTGCCGTATGGAGCCCCCGTGCCCAATGCGACAGAGGAAAGTTTATCTGGGAATGGAGAACCACCCTCGACCATACTGACAACCTCGACATCTGGCAAGACCAGGCTGACGAACTGCTCGTAGCTAACGGAGAAGCCATCGGCGTAAAAACCATCTGGGGAGCCGAATTCTATGCCAAGAGCATCATCATCACCGCAGGAACATTCCTCAACGGACTGATGCATGTAGGAAGAAAGATGGTTGAAGGCGGAAGATGCGCCGAACCTGCCGTACACAACTTTACGGAGAGCATCACCCGATGGGGCATCACCACAGCCAGAATGAAAACCGGGACTCCGGTCAGAATTGACAAAAGAAGTGTTCATTTCGAAGATATGGAAGAACAGCCGGGCGACAGCGATTTCCACCAGTTCTCTTACATGGGAGAACATCGGGTTCTGAAACAATTGCCTTGCTGGACTTGCTACACCAACAAGAAGGTACACGAAACTTTAAAAAGCGGTCTCGCTGACTCACCTTTATATAATGGTCAGATTCAGAGTACCGGTCCACGTTACTGTCCGAGTATAGAAACAAAGCTCGTCACCTTCCCCGACAAAGATCAGCATCCGCTCTTCCTGGAACCGGAAGGCGAAGATACGAACGAGATGTATCTGAACGGTTTTTCTTCGAGCATGCCGATGGATATCCAGCTGAATGCACTTCACGAGATTCCTGCTTTGAGAGATGCCAAGATTTACAGACCGGGATACGCCATCGAATACGATTACTTCGACCCTACCCAACTCAAACACTCACTGGAGTCGAAAATCATCAAAGGTCTCTTCTTTGCCGGACAGGTGAACGGAACCACCGGTTATGAGGAAGCAGGAGGACAGGGAACCGTGGCCGGAATCAACGCAGCCTTGCATTGTGTTGGCGACAAAACATTCGAGATGAACCGCGATGAGAGTTATATCGGGGTACTCATCGATGATCTCACCACAAAGGGAGTTGACGAACCATACCGTATGTTTACCTCCAGAGCCGAATACC
Source organism: Segatella copri (assembly GCF_019249795.2). Lineage (NCBI taxonomy): Bacteria > Pseudomonadati > Bacteroidota > Bacteroidia > Bacteroidales > Prevotellaceae > Segatella > Segatella copri. The sequence continues at coordinate 2,180,216 of NZ_CP156891.1, read as the reverse complement.
GCATTCTGCTCCGCCAGGACGATGCCGATGCCCGACTCACCGAAAAAGCATACGAACTCGGAATTGCCAAGCGCGACCGTTACGACTGGTGGATAGAGAAAAAAGAAGCCATCGGAAGAATCATCGAATTCTGCGCCAACTATCCTATCAAGAAGGATGAGATAAATCCAAAACTGGAGGCACTCGGCACTACTCCACTTCGCGCCGGCTGCAAGCTCATCGACCTCATCGCTCGTCCGCATCTGAATCTCACGAATCTTTCGGAGATTATTCCGGACCTGAAGGCTGCACTGGAAACACCAGCTAACCGAAAGGAAGAGATAACGGAAGCTGCAGAAATCAAGATGAAGTACAAAGGTTACATCGAACGAGAGCGTCTCATTGCCGAGAAGATGCACCGTTTGGAGGACATCAAAATCAAGGGCCGTTTCAACTATTCCGAGCTCCACGAAATCTCCACAGAAGGACGCCAGAAACTCGAGCGCATCGACCCGGAAACTTTGGCACAGGCAAGCCGAATTCCGGGCGTATCACCAAGCGATATCAACGTGATGCTTGTATTACTCGGAAGATAAGCCGTTTCACAGCGAAGCACAAGGGAATTTCCAATGTTTCACGTGAAACAGACTATCAACAAAACATTTGATGCTCAACCGCTTAAGAAAGGTTGCATCAAGTGTTTTGCGGTTAAAGTAAAACTTCAGTAATTCGTGAAACAAAAGCGGATAAAATCGAGTAAAAGGCAAAAATAAACGGGCAAAAAGCCCATAAAAAGGAACAAGAAAAAAGAACAAAATAAGTATCAATTTAAAGCATAAAAAGTAATGAACAATCAGCTATTATTAGACAATCTGCGTTGCATTCCAGATTGGCCAATCAAGGGTGTGAACTTCCGCGACGTTTCAACCCTTTTCAAGAATCCTGCATCTTTAAAAGAGATCAGCGATGAGATGTATGAACTCTACAAAGACAAAGGAATCACCAAGATTGTAGGCATCGAATCACGCGGTTTCGTAATGTCTTCAGCCCTCGCAATACGTCTCGGAGCCGGTGTAGTTTTATGCCGCAAACCAGGCAAACTTCCATGCAAAACCGTACAGGAAAGTTATGCTAAGGAATATGGTATCGACACCATCGAAATCCACGAAGATGCCATCAACGAGAACGACATCGTACTCCTCCACGATGACCTCCTCGCTACTGGCGGAACCATGAAAGCAGCATGCGACCTGGTAAAGAAATTCCATCCGAAAAAGGTATATGCCAACTTCATCATTGAACTCGTAAACGAGAATTTCGAAGGCAGAAACTCCTTTGATCCAGACGTTGAAGTAACTACTTTATTACAGTTATAAGCTGCAAAAAGACTGCAAGAAATACTGCGAGAATGCAGCAAGGAAGCAGTAAAAGACACTAGAGCGTTGCCGTTTCACGTGAAACAGTAGCGCTCGTTTTCCCTTTAAAAACAAGTAAAATATGACGAAACAAGAGAATGAGGAGCGCTTGGCAAGGCTTAAAAACATCGTTTTAAGTATGCCGGAAAAGCCAGGAAGCTACCAATATTACGACGAAAATCATACGATTATATATGTGGGAAAGGCGAAAAATCTGAAGAGAAGAGTATCTTCCTACTTCCATAAAGAGGTAGACAGATACAAGACAAAGGTGCTTGTTTCTAAGATTCACGACATATCTTATACGGTCGTAAACACAGAAGAAGACGCACTTTTGCTCGAAAACAGCCTGATCAAAAAGTATAATCCAAGATACAATGTCCTGCTGAAAGACGGCAAGACATACCCCTCTATATGCGTAACAAACGAGTATTTTCCACGCATTTTCAAGACTCGTCATATCAATAAAAAAGTGGGAACCTTCTTCGGTCCTTACCCTCATATCGGCAGCATGTATGCCGTTTTAGAGGTCATCAAGAAGCTTTATAAGCCCCGCACCTGCAGAATGCCTATCACCAGAGAAGGCGTTGCAGAAGGCAGATACAAGCCGTGTCTGGAGTATCATATCCACAACTGCGGAGCACCCTGCATCAACAAGCAGAGCTATGAGGAATATCAGGAAAACATGCGCCAGGCACGTGAAATTCTGAAGGGAAACACGCGGGAAGTAAGCAAATATCTCTACGATTTGATGATGAAAAATGCCGAACTTCTTCGCTTTGAAATAGCTGAAGAATATAAGAAAAAGTACCAATTACTGGATGAATTTGAGGCAAAAAGCGAGGTAGTAAGCCATACCATTACAGATGTAGATGTCTTCACCATCGTAAATGATGATGCCAACAAAAACGCCTTCATCAACTATATTCACGTAAAAAACGGCACCATCAACCAGAGCTTCACATACGAATATAAACGTAAACTGGAGGAGAGCGATGAGGAACTTCTGATTACAGCCATTCCGGAAATCAGAGAGCGTTTCCACTCCACATCGAAGGAGATAATCGTGCCCTTCGAAATGGAATGGAAGCTGAAAGATGCAACCTTCTTCGTACCCCAAAGAGGAGACAAAAAGCACCTTCTGGAGCTGTCGGAAATGAACTGCAAGCAGTATAAATTCGACCGTCTGAAGCAGGCAGAAAAGCTCAATCCGGAGCAGAAACAGACCCGATTGATGAAGGAATTACAAGCAAAACTGAAGCTTCCAAAGCTGCCGTATCAGATAGAATGTTTTGATAATTCCAACATATCCGGTACTGATGCCGTGGCAGGTTGCATCGTATATAAAGGTATGAAACCATCCAGAAAAGACTACCGTAAATACAACATCAAAACGGTGGAAGGACCTGATGATTACGCATCCATGCAAGAGGTGGTAAGACGCCGGTACAGTCGCATGATAGAGGAAGAAACTGCACTTCCTGACCTCATTATTACCGATGGCGGAAAGGGTCAGATGGACGTAGTAAGAGAGGTTATTGTTGACGAATTACACCTGGATATTCCTATCGTAGGACTGGCCAAAGACGACCATCACCGCACCAACGAACTTCTCTTCGGATTCCCTCCTCAAACCATCGCCCTACCACCCGAAAGTGAACTGTTCAAGGTGCTGACACAGATACAGGATGAGGTGCACAGATACGCCATCACCTTCCATCGCGACAAGCGCAGCAAACATGCTCTTCACTCAGAATTAGACGATATCAAAGGCATCGGTCCAAAGGCTAAAGAAGCCCTTCTGAGCAAGTTTAAGAGCGTGAAAAAGATGAAAGAAGCATCCTTTGAACAACTTTCAGAAGTATTAGGCCCTCATAAGGCAGAAATTCTTTCAAAATATTTCGAAGAAAAAGGCGAGAATATGAAATAAAAGTTGTATATTTGCAGTTCAAACTATACTATTATTAATAATAAGAAGAAGAACAGAACCGAAGCAAGCATTCCACAAATGCTATTCATAAAGTTCTATGTTCAACATTCAAAGTTCAAAAGTAGTAATATGAGAATCGTAATACAGCGTGTCTCTCACGCCTCAGTAACCATCGAAGGAGAGGTTAAATCTGCCATCAGACAAGGCTATCTGATCCTTCTGGGAATAGAGGAAAGCGACACTTCAGAAGATGTAGACTGGCTGGTCAGAAAGGTAATCGGACTCCGTGTTTTCGACGACGAAAACCATGTTATGAACCGCTCTATCATGGATATAAATGGTGAGATTCTGGTCATCAGCCAGTTCACCCTATTCGCCAGCTACAAGAAAGGAAACCGCCCAAGCTGGCTCAGAGCAGCCAAGCACGAAATCAGCGTTCCACTCTATGAGGAGTTCTGCAAAAAGCTATCCGATGCACTCGGAAAGCCAGTAGGAACAGGCGAATTTGGTGCCGATATGAAGGTAGATTTACTGAACGATGGACCGGTAACCATCATGATGGATACTCACAACAAGGAATAATGCCCTACCCTGAAAGAAAGGCATCTTTCCCCATAAAAGAATTAGGAAGATGACAATAAAAGAAGCACAAGAAGCTGTAGATCAGTGGATTAAAGAATATGGCGTACGCTATTTCAGCGAACTGACCAATATGGCTTGCCTCACAGAAGAAGTGGGCGAACTGGCACGTGTCATTGCCCGAACATACGGCGAACAGAGTTTTAAGAAAGGCGAGAAACCTAACTTAGGCGAAGAAATGGCCGATGTTCTTTGGGTGCTTATCTGCCTGGCAAATCAGACAGGGGTTGACTTGACAGAAGAACTCCAGAAGAGTTTTGACAAGAAGACCAAAAGGGATTCTGAAAGACATAAAAACAACCCAAAACTATCTGAGCATCAGAAAGATAAAGAATAAGACAACAAGAATTAAAATTGCTATTCATATAAAAACTTAACTTTAATAATTATATAAATAACATTAAGTATGAGCAGTATTAAAGAACAGGTTCTTGCACAGCAGGGACAGTATAAAGAGTCAGACGACAAGTATTTATCAGTTTTGAAGCAGTACAACTGCAACCTCAACGATGAGGAAGTAGCTGCTGCAGTAAAGAAGATTCTCGATGAAAAGGTAGCAGAGAATGAGACCATGGAGGTCAAGAAGTTCCTCTTCGGTAGCATCGAGTTGACTTCTCTCCATACAGAAGATACAGAAGAAAGCATCCTGAAGATGATTGAAAAGGTGAACCAGTTTGCCAAGGATTATCCTCAGCTTCCTCACGTAGCAACCGTATGTACCTACCCTAACTTTGCCGGCCTTATCAGCCAGAGTCTGGAGGTTGACGGCGTAGAAATCGCTGTAGTAAGTGGCAATTTTCCATCCTCTCAGACCTTTATCGAGGTAAAGATTGCAGAAACCGCTATGGCTATCAAGGATGGTGCTACAGAGGTGGATATCGTAATGCCTGTTGGCAAGTTCTTCAGCGAAGATTACGAGGGTCTCTGCGATGATATTCAGGAACTCAAGGAGACATGCGGAGAGCATAAGATGAAGTGCATTCTGGAGACAGGCGATCTGAAGAATTGCAGCAACATCATGAAGGCTTCTATCCTCGCAATATACTCAGGTTCTGACTATATCAAAACCTCAACAGGCAAGGAGAAGGTCTCAGCTACCCCTGAGGCAGCATACGTTATGTGCCAGGCTATCAAGGCATATTACGAAAAGACTGGTATTCAGATTGGTTTCAAGCCTGCAGGTGGTATCAATACCGTTCATGATGCCGTAGTTTACTACACCATCGTGAAGGAAGTTTTGGGAGAGAAATGGCTGACCAACCAGTGGTTGCGCCTCGGCACATCACGCCTGGCTAACCTCCTCTTGAGCGAAATTCTGGGCAAGGAAATCAAGTACTTCTAAAGATAATTTCAAAGTACCATTAAACATACTTAGAAGGATAGTTTTAAAGTACCATTTAAGATACTTCTAAAGAGAATTCTAGAGTATTGCTTAAAAGAAAAGTAACTGATTATCAGTAGAATACAAAAAACAAAGGGTTGATTCTCTCTGAGAACCAACCCTTTTTATATTAAGCTTTTCTTTCAATCACAAAATCCAAGTAAGCCTTCAAGGCATTGTAAATATCCTTATCCTCCACATAAGTATCGAGGAAATTCATGGCTTCGGCATGGAAATCCCACATGCGCTTATCCGCATATTCTATACCTCCGTTTTCCTTTGTAAATGCCACTAACTGAGCTATTTCATCAGCCGTCACAGTATGAGCCTTTACCTTTCTGGCAAGCTTCATCATCTCCTCATCACCGGTAGACTTCAAAGCATATATTACAGGCAAAGTTAGTTTTCCTTCAACCATATCATTACCAGTAGGTTTACCTATCTCCTTGGAATCATAATAATCAAAGATATCATCACGGATCTGGAAGATGATGCCCAAGTTCTGCCCGAAACGCTTCGCCTCTTCAATCTGCAGTTCTGAAGCATTGGCAGATATCGCTCCGATACCGGCGCAAGCCTCAAAGAGAGCTGCCGTTTTCTGCTTAATCACCTGATAATAAATATCTTCCGATATCTCTTCATTACTGATACTGTTGAGCTGAAGAATCTCACCATTAGACAGGATACGTCCCAACTCAGCAAGATAACGCACGATTTCCTCTGAATGCGAATAAGATACATGAAGCAAGGCGGTGGAAAGAATGAAATCGCCCACAAGCACAGCCACCTTATTATTATAAGTAGCATTCACGCTAGCCTGTCCGCGGCGCTCCTCACTCTCATCAACCACATCATCATGTACCAGCGAAGCGGTATGAAGAAGCTCCAGACCTACCGCAGAATGCTGGGTAACACTGGAAACCTTTCCAAAATTACGTGCCATCAACAAGATGAGTATAGGGCGCATACGTTTTCCAGCGCGCTGACGGATGTGGTCGAGCACCTGGGAAAGGAGGCCATCGCTATGCATAAGAGACTTGTTGAACAAATCTATAAAATCTGCTAATTCTGCCTCTATAGGCAGCTTGATAAGTGATAAATAGTCCATTATATGTGAGTAAATCTACTTAATTTCTGAAATTTGTTACAAAATTAATCAATTCTTCTTGAAATATCGCATTTTTTTAGTAATTTTACACCACAAAAATGAATATTATGGATAAATTGTTCCTTTTAGACGCGTATGCGCTCATTTATAGGTCGTATTACGCCTTTATGAAAGCCCCTCGAATCAATTCGAAGGGACTCAATACTTCGTGTGTAATGGGGTTCTGCAATACCCTCAACGAGATACTTACCAAGGAGAAACCTACCCATATTGCGGTGGCTTTCGACCATGGCAAGACTTTCCGTCATGAGGCTTTCCCTGCATATAAAGCTCAACGAGAAGAGACACCGGAAGACATCAAACTCTCTGTGCCTATCATCAAAAATATCCTGGAGGCATATCATATCCCTATCCTTCAGGTAGATGGTTTCGAGGCGGATGATATCATTGGAACAGTTGCCTTGAAGGCAAGTGAAAAGGGGATGGAAACCTACATGCTCACACCCGATAAGGATTACGCACAACTGGTTCGTAACAATGTTTTCATGTTCCGTCCTCGTCATGGCGGTGGATACGAAAAGTTGGGCGTACAGGAAATTGAAGAGAAATACAGCATCACTTCCCCACTCCAGGTTATCGACCTCCTTGCTCTGATGGGCGACTCAGCTGATAACTTCCCTGGCTGTCCGGGCGTGGGAGAAAAGACAGCCATCAAACTTATCAACGAGTTCGGTAGTGTAGAAGGTCTTATCGAGAACTCTTCTCAAGTGAAAGGCAAGCTCCGCGAAAAAGTGGAGGGTGCAGTAGAAGATATCAGGATGTCAAAGTTCCTGGCAACCATACGAACCGATGTTCCGGTAGAGATCAAGATGGAAGATTTGAAACGGGTAGAGCCAGACAATACAAAATTGGATGAAATCTTCACCGAGTTAGAGTTTAAGTCGTTTGCTAATCGAGTTCTTAACAAACCTAAAAAGGTGCAAACAAAACCTACAGAAGAGCTCGATTTATTTGGCGTACAGCTGGCAGATAGTAAGGGAGAGCCAAAAAACGCGAGTTTTGAGACCCTTAAAACGACCTCTCATTCATATAAACTCATTGATACAGAAGTAGATGCAAAGAAACTTTGTGACTATTTATTGACATTCAATATTCTCAGTCTAGACACAGAGACCACATCTACCGCTGCCATTGATGCAGAATTGGTGGGTTTGAGCTTTGCCGTGAAGGAAAAAGAGGCTTTCTACGTAGCAATTCCAGCAAATCGTGAAGAAGCCTTAAAAATCGTAAACATCTTCAAACCTCTCTACGAGAACCCGGAAATCTTGAAAGTGGGGCAGAACATCAAATACGATTACGAGGTGTTGATGAACTACGGCATAGAGATTCAGGGCAAGATGTTCGATACGATGCTCGCCCACTATCTCATCCAGCCAGAACTTTACCACAACATGGATTACTTGGCAGAAGTATTCCTCAATTATCAGACCATCCACATCGAAGAACTGATTGGTCCGAAGGGAAAGAACCAGAAGTCGATGCGCGATCTCGCCCCATCAGACATTTACGAATATGCTGCCGAAGATGCCGACATCACCTTGAGATTGAAAAATGTGCTCGAACCAAAACTCAAAGAGATAGATTGTGAAGATCTGTTCTGGAATGTAGAAATGCCGCTTGTACCTGTTTTAGCCCACATGGAGATGACGGGAGTATGCATCGACACCGATACCCTGAAGGAAACATCCGAGAAACTCACCAACCGCCTCAATGAGATAGAACATCATATCTATGAGTTGGCAGGCGAATCGTTCAATATCGCTTCCCCACGCCAGGTTGGAGAAATACTCTTCGGAAAGATGAAGATTGTGGAGAAGCCTAAGAAGACGAAGACGGGCCAGTACGTAACAAGCGAAGAAGTTCTTCAGCAGCTGCGCAGCAAGAGTCCAATCATCGATGAAATACTGAACTACAGAGGTTTAAAGAAACTTTTGGGAACCTATATAGATGCCCTTCCAAAGCTTATCAACTCTCGCACCGGTCACATTCATGCCTCTTTCAACCAAGCCATCACAGCCACTGGACGTCTTTCTTCAAGTGATCCAAACCTGCAGAATATTCCTGTACGCGATGACGATGGCAAGGAGATACGCAGATGCTTCATCCCAGAACCAGGCTGCCTGTTCTTCTCTGCCGACTATTCACAGATAGAACTTCGCATCATGGCACACCTGAGCCAGGATCCAAACATGGTAGAAGCATTCCGTGAAGGCTCTGATATTCATGCAGCTACAGCTGCCAAGATTTGGCACGAAGACATCAAAGAAGTAACAGATGCACAGCGCAAGAAGGCAAAAACTGCCAACTTCGGCATCATCTACGGCATCACGACCTTCGGTCTTGCCCAACGCATGAACATCGAAAACCGAGAGGCAAAGCAGATCATAGAAGACTACTTCCGCACCTTCCCTGGTGTTCAGGCTTACATGGAGAAGGCAAAGGAAATGGCAAGAGAGAAAGGCTATGCCGAAACCCTCTTCCAGCGCCGTCGCTACCTGCCAGACATCAACAGCAAGAATGGTACTGTAAGAGGATTTGCCGAGCGCAATGCCATCAATGCCCCTATCCAGGGCTCTGAGGCAGACATCATCAAAGTGGCTATGATCCGCATCTTCAACCGATTCAGAGCAGAAGGCATCAGGAGCAAGATGATTATCCAGGTGCATGACGAACTCAATTTCTCCGTATATCCGGAAGAGAAGGAAAAGGTAGAGAAGATTGTGGTAGAAGAGATGCAGAACGCCTACCACCTCAGTGTGCCTCTGGTTGCTGATGCCGGATGGGGAAACAACTGGCTAGAAGCACATTAGAAAAACCAGAAAGCGGCCGCAAAAACCGCAAGGCAACTTAAATACAAAGAAGCTCGCAAGATACCAAACGTTCATCTTGCGAGCTTTTCTTTTTCGAGATGTTTCACATGAAACAATCAAACATTCTATCAAAACACCACTAAAAAGACAAATAACTCCTTTATTCACAAGTACATCTAGAAATCTTTGTTTATTTAGTTTAAAAAGGATAATAAAATTATAATATTTTCAAATTTATTTGGCTCTTACAGAAATAAAGTGTATATTTGCATTGTAAATCAGAAAGATATGTAAACGCACCTGTCTGATTAAAAGTGAATAGATACAGTAATCAATCAAATTAAGAAAGAAAGGAACATTATGAAGAAATATGTTTGCGACGTGTGTGGTTGGATTTATGATCCAGAAGTAGGTGACCCAGAGGGCGGCATCGCTCCAGGTACAGCATTCGAAGACATCCCAGATGATTGGGTTTGCCCTCTTTGCGGAGTAGGAAAGGAAGATTTCAGCCCTGTAGAGGAATAAGGCTCTTTTGGAGGAATCACCCGAAGGAAATCCTCACAAAGGAATCATCTGAATGAAATACCTGATATTCAGGCAACACATTCATAAAATAATAGGAGGAACCATTATGACAAAAGTTAGAGAAATCTACCGCTGCCAGATTTGTGGCAATGTAGTAGAAGTTGTAAACCCAGGAGCCGTGCTCAGTTGCTGTGGCGAGCCGATGAAGCTGATGAAGGAAAACACCAGCGATGGCGCCAAAGAGAAGCACGTGCCTGTGATAGAACCTATCGAGGGCGGCTATCGCGTAACAGTAGGAAGTGTGGAGCATCCGATGCTACCAGAGCATTACATCCAATGGATAGAATTGCTCACCCCTACCGATGTACTTCGTCACGAGTTGAAGCCAGGCGAAAAGCCTGAAGCAATCTTCCTGACCAACGCAGAAGCCAAGGATGTTACGGCTCGAGAATACTGCAACCTTCACGGGTTGTGGAAGGGGGTAATCTAAAAGATTATGGAAAGGTAAAATCTAAAGGAATACTATAATTCAGGAGGACGTGTCTCTATATCGTAGACACATCCTCCTGATTTTTCATCTATAAATCAAAGTTTTCTCCAAAAAATTTTGGAACTTATTGAAATTATTCGTATATTTGCACCAAATAACTATTATACACGCATTTTTAACAATAATACGATATCATTTAATCATCATTTAATTATAAACATTTAAATCACAACAATTATGAGAAGAACTATTTTTACTTTTATCATGCTTTGTTTCATAACACTAACTCTGCAGGCACAAGATGTCTGAACAGCAGCAGGTTCTAGCACAATCTTCGGTTCTCATTGGAATGAAACGGATACCAGCAATGACCTGACCGATAAAGGGAACGGCATCTGGGAACTCACTTTCACCTTCAATCAGGCAACCAAGGAGGTATCAGCTACAGCTGTACCAAGCGTAACCGACGGCATTAGCCAGATTGCCAGTGACATCAAGACCAAGAAAGTAATCTTCAATCTTCAGGGACAGCGCATTTCTGCTCCAAAACAGGGAGTTTACATCATCAACGGCAAAAAAGTAGTCTTGAAATAACAAATACTTATCATAGTAATCATCAGAAAGGCATTCACCAGCATCGTGAATGCCTTTTTTTAGATAATTTCCCACGATTTTTTCGTATCTTTCATTTATAATGTGTAACTTTGTATCCAATATATTTAAAGCAAAAGAACAATGGCAAAGAACAATAAGCAGACAGCTGGTCAAGATGGTGTCAGCAAAATGATCACCATAATTCTAAGAAATTCATCGCACAACAACTGAACTACGCTCGCACATCAGCTGTTATGCATGCGCACAACAGGTAATGTGCAATCGCACAACAGCTGTTGTGCGATTGCAGAAGGTATCTCTTCCAGCAACTTATCCTATCTTTCCCAACAACTTATCCTATATATCCCAAGGACTTATGTAATATTTTTCAGGTACCTCTCCCGTATATTCCAACGTCTTCACCTATATCGTTGCGCTTCCTCAAGCGTTTCTGTCGGTTTACCATCGTTGATTCTTCCGTCATCTATGATTTTTAGTTAATTTTCCACGATTTCTTTGTATCTTTCATCCATAATGTGTATCTTTGCATTAATTAAAATAAGGCAACATAACAATGGCAAAGAATAATAAGCAGGCAGCTAACCAAGACGGTAACAGCACCAAGAAGGCTACAAAGAAAAAAAAGAAAGTCAAGGTTTCGCATATCGTGAAACCAGAAAACATGACTTTAGAGGAATGGCAAATCAAACTGCGCAAGCAGGTGACCGATATCGAGCACTTTGATATCAGTTGTGTTGATGACGTCCTTTGCCCTGGAGAGTATATCGTTCACAACCCTGAAAAGAACAACGAGTACAAGGTGGTGTATCGTGGAGCCAACAGCGAATGGAATTATTGTTCCTGCATGGATTTCAAGACTTCGAGACTCGGCACTTGCAAACATATCGAAGCCGTCAAGAAATGGTTTGGCGGAAAGAGGGGCGTACATGTACATCGGGAATTACCACCTTATACTTCTGTCTATCTCTCCTATCGGGATGAGCGATGCGTAAAGATTCGTATCGGCTCAGACAACAAGGAGGCATACGAACAGTTAGCCAAAGATTACTTTGACAAGAACCATGTCTTGAAGAAATCAGCCTATGCCCGCATTGGCTCTTTCTTGAAACAAGCTCGCCAAATCAGCGATACATTCAGATGCTATAAAGATGCCATTGACTTTATCATCGATATTCGCGAAAAAGCGAAAAGAATGAAGATTGTGAAGACATACGATGACGAGAAACTCAACAATCTTCTGAAAGTAAACCTCTATCCTTACCAGAAAGAGGGCATCCGCTTTGCTGCAAAGGCAGGAAAGGCTATCATTGCCGACGAGATGGGTCTCGGAAAGACAATCCAAGCTATAGGTACTGCCGAACTGCTACGCAAGGAAAGTCTTATTGGCTCTGTACTCATCCTCTGCCCTACCTCGCTCAAATATCAATGGCGAAGTGAAATCAAGAAGTTTACTGATGCCGAAGTCTTCGTCATAGAGGGAAGTCATCTCAAGAGAAAGGAAGCGTACAATCGCCCGGAACCTTACAAGATTATTTCCTATAATAGTGCCGCCAATGACATCAAGATACTCGGCTGTTTGCAAACCGATATGCTCATCATGGACGAGGTGCAGCGCCTGAAGAACTGGAACACGCAGATTTCCCGTGCGGCAAGAAAGATAGAATCAGATTACTCCGTAATTCTATCCGGTACCCCATTGGAGAACAAGCTCGATGAACTCTACTCTATCGTGGAGTTTGTTGATAATTTCCGCCTTGCCCCTTACTACCTCTTCAAAGACAAGCATATCATTACTGATGAAACAGGAAAAGTTCTGGGTTATAAGAACTTAAACGACATAGGCAAGAAGCTGGGCGATATTCTCATCCGTCGCCGCAAGAAGGATGTGAAACTCCAGATGCCAGAGCGTTCTGACAAGAACCTTTTCATTCCGATGACCAACGAGCAGATGGAGATGCATCAGGAGTGGCAGAACCAGGTACGTCTCCTGATTCTGAAATGGCGCAGGATGCATTTCCTATCCGATAAAGACCGCAAGCGTCTCCTGCTCTTCCTCTCACAGATGCGCATGGTATGTGACAGCAGTTATATCCTCGACCAAAAGACGAGATACGACACCAAGGTGGATGAATGCGTGAACATCATCAGCGACATTATCAGCGAGGAAGGTGAAAAGGTTGTGGTATTCAGTCAATGGGAACGCATGACCCGCCTCATCGCCAAGGAACTGGAGAAAAAAGAAATAGGCTTTGAATATCTGCATGGTGGCGTGCCATCCGAAAAGCGCAAAAACCTGGTAGATAATTTCATGAACGAACCATCGAGCAGGGTTTTCCTCTCTACTGATGCCGGAAGCACAGGCTTGAACCTGCAGTCAGCCGCTACCATCATCAACATCGACTTGCCTTGGAATCCTGCCGTTCTCGAACAGCGTATCGGGCGCATCTATCGCCTTGGTCAGCAGAACAACATCCAGGTTATCAATCTCGTAACACCTGATTCCATCGAGCAGGAAATGCTCGGTAAGTTGCGTTTCAAGACCTCCATGTTTGAAGGCGTTCTTGATGACGGCGAAGATTCTGTATTCATCACAGATGATAAGTTCAGCAAGATGATGGAAACAGTGAGCGGTATGGTGGAAGAGGACGAAGAAACAGAGAAGGCTCGCAACAAACATAAATCTAACGAGAATAAAGAAGAGGTTTCCATCCAGCAGCAAACGAACTCATCTTCGAACGGAGAATCCGTCTCTAATCGCTCAAGTCAGCCAAAGGATTTAGTAGCCCAAGGAATATCTTTCCTCTCAGGTTTAGCCGAAACCTTAAAGTCGCCAGAAGCCACAGCCCAGCTGGTTGATTCCATCGTTGAGAAAGACGAGCAGACAGGCGAAACCTCCATCAAGATACCTGTGGAGAGCAAAGAGACTGTCTCTAATCTCTTGAATCTCATAGGAAAGTTGTTTGCAAAATAAGTCATGGGTAAAAAGAAACATAAGCATCAAGGACATTATTGCAAGATGTGTGGAGAGTATAAATCCAACGAGTCGTTCAGTGGTAAAGGACACAGACTGCACATCTGCAAGAAATGTATATCAATAAGAAATAAGGCTAAAAAAGAAAAGAAACGTTTAGAACATGATAGAATTAACGAAGTCTCAGAAGAAAACAGCTCGCAAGCTCATTAATTTGGGCTTGCAGCGAGAGTGCGCCAAGTTCATGCAATCTACCAAAGATTTCATGAACAAGAACGCATCAGCAGAGGATGCACACGATGCATACCTCAAACTATATGATAAGGTATACCAATTCGACAAGCATATCGCTCGCCGATACGATGGGATGTCAGGAGGTAGATATTACATCACCGTATGTTACCTATACTATGACGGAGTATTGACTGACGAAGACATCCGAGAGTTTGACGATGAGCTATATAACAGTTTGAAAGAAGCCAAGAAGTCTTTTCAAAATTAAACGATATGAGTTACACAGAATATTCTTGTAGCAGACTAACTTTTAAAATATGTTTGTTCTACCAAAAGAAATTGGAGATTTAGGAGAGATACAAGTATTTATTGATGAGCAAAGAAGGAAATAAATAACCTTTTCCTTGCTACAACCAAATAAAAAGCGTAACTTTGCCGAAATATCATAAAAATAAGCAATTATGAAGGAAGAAGAAATCAAAGAATTGTTCGAGCAATTCGAAGCTATTGCCAACGAATACGAAGGCGTAGAATGTTGGAGCGCAAGAGAACTTGCACAAGTGTTGGGTTATTCCAAATGGGAAAGATTTGAAGGAGTCATCGAGCGAGCTAAAGACGCTTGTATCAACGCTGGCGAAATGGTAGAATATCATTTTCCCGGCGTTGGGAAAATGATACCTCTTGCTAAAGGTGCTCAGCGTGAAGTCAAAGACTACATGCTGACTCGTTATGCTTGCTATCTCATTGCCTAAAACGGTGATCCACGCAAGCCACAAATCTCTTTTGCCCAAAACTACTTTGCCGTACAAACTCGCCGAGCAGAATTGGTGCAAAAGCGTTTGCTGGAATACGAACGTGTACAAGCACGTGCAAAACTTGCAGAAACAGAGAAGCGTCTCTCTGGTGTGCTGTATGAAAGAGGGGTGGACAGCAAAGGCTTTGCCATCATTCGCTCACTAGGTGACAAGGCGTTGTTTAATCTCGACACGGCTCTTCTCAAACGTAAATTGGGTGCTCCTAACAGCCGACCTCTCGCCGATTTCCTTCCAACACTAAATATTAAAGCTAAAGATTTTGCTGCAGAAATGACTTCTGTCAACGTTCAGCAAAAGGATTTGCATGGTCAGCAAACTATCTGTCAAGAACATGTCGATAATAATAAGGCTGTTCGTAATATGATGCTCCAACGTGGCATTGTGCCAGAAAATCTTCCTGCAGGTGAAGACGTCAAGAAAGTAGAACGCAGATTAAAATCTGACGAAAAGACATTGACCAAAAAGAATAGCAAAAAGAAATAATATCTATCATAATTCTATAACTAGAGAAGATGTAAGGATTTCACTCGTCATCTATGATTTTTAGTTAATTTTCCACGATTTCTTCGTATCTTTCATTTATAATGTGTAACTTTGCACCGGAAATTTAAACGTTTAAAGATAAAATGGCATTAAAATGTGGTATTGTAGGCCTCCCAAACGTGGGTAAGTCTACACTGTTCAACTGTCTGTCTAGTGCGAAGGCACAGGCAGCTAACTTCCCTTTCTGTACTATCGAACCAAACTTGGGCGTCATCACCGTACCAGACGAGCGACTCAACAAGTTGGCAGAGATTGTTCACCCAGGACGCATCGTCCCAGCTACTTGCGAAATCGTGGATATCGCAGGTCTCGTAAAGGGTGCCAGCAAGGGCGAAGGTCTTGGTAATAAATTCTTGGGAAATATCCGTGAGTGCGATGCTATCATCCACGTAATCCGCTGTTTCGACGATGACAACATCGTGCGCGAGGGTGGCGCTAAGGTTGATCCTTTGGAGGATAAGAGCGTCATCGATACAGAGTTGCAGCTCAAGGACCTGGAAACTATCGAATCTCAGCTCACCAAGCAGAAGAAGACTGCTGCAGCAGGCAACAAGGATGCTAAGACGATGGTTACCGTTCTGGAGGCTTACAAGGCCGAACTGGAGCAGGGAAAGAACGCTCGTGGCGTTACTTTCGAAAGCAAGGAAGAGCAGAAGGTGGCTCACGACCTCTTCCTCCTCACTACCAAGCCTGTGCTCTACGTGGCCAATGTTGACGAGGCTTCTGCCAAGACCGGCAACGAGTATAGCAAGAAGGTAGAGGAAATCGCCAAGGAAGAAGGTGCTGAGTGCATGGTCATCGCTGCAAAGACAGAGGAAGACATCGCATCGCTCGAAACCTACGAGGACAAACTGATGTTCCTCGAAGAACTCGGACTGGAAGAGAGCGGCGTAAACCGACTCATCAAGAAGGCATACGCCCTGCTGAACCTCGAAACATTCATCACCGCTGGTGAGATGGAGGTCAAGGCATGGACCTATCACAAGGGCTGGAAGGCTCCTCAGTGTGCCGGCGTCATCCATACCGACTTCGAGAAGGGATTCATCCGTGCAGAGGTTATCAAGTATGATGACTATATCAAGTATGGCTCTGAGGCTGCAGTACGCGAGGCTGGTAAGCTCGGCATCGAGGGCAAGGAGTACGTCGTACAGGATGGTGACATCATGCACTTCCGGTTCAATGTATAATCCTATTCTTCTACGGTTATGATAGCAAATCTGCTTAACTATATCGTATGGGACCCAGACCCAATTCTGGCTCATCTGGGTCCTATGACCATCCGCTACTACTCCACCTGCTGGATGATTGGTCTGCTGCTGGGCTATCTGCTCGTGAGCAAGCTTTACAAGCAGCAGGGGCTCTCAGATGAGAAGTTCTCCCCACTGTTTCTCTACATCTTCTTAGGTGTACTGATAGGTGGCCGTTTGGGACATTGCATCTTCTATCAGCCGGAATATTTCCTCACCCAGTGGGATCACTTCATCGAGATGCTGATACCTGTTCACCACATGCCAGACGGCAGTTGGAAGTTTACGGGTTATGAGGGACTGGCGAGCCACGGAGGCGTATTCGGCATGTTCGTCGGCATCTGGCTCTATTGCCGCAACATGAAGGTGAGCGGCTGGGTAGTGCTCGATAATATGGGTATCTGCTCAGGCATTACAGCCACCTTTATCCGTTTGGGCAATCTGATGAATTCAGAGATTATCGGCAAGGTAACCGATGTGCCTTGGGCATTTATCTTCGTTCGCGAAGACCAGTATCCACGCCATCCGGGTCAGCTCTACGAGGCTTTGGCATACTTCTGCTTTTTCCTCCTCATCCTATTCATCTACAAGAAGAGAGGACCTAAGAGCGTAGGCACCGGTTTCTATTTCGGTCTTTGCCTTACTCTCATCTTCACCTTCCGCTTCTTCATCGAATATACGAAGGAGATTCAGGTGGCATTCGAGGCAGGTCTGCCTATGGATATGGGACAGATATTGAGCATTCCGCTCATCATCGCCGGTGTATGGAGCATCGTTTCCAGCACAAAGAGAGCGAAAGAAAAGAACGTAGAGGCAAAATAATATTAGACGACTTATTTTCAGATTATAAAAATCCCTCCTCGTGCAACAGCATCTGCTGCCACGGGGAGGGATTTATATTTTTATCTTCCCAGCAGAATCTTCTTGATGTCATTGAGCTTGTTCAATGCCTCTACCGGAGTGAGATTGTTCACATCCAGCCCGAGTATTTCATCACGTATCTGCGTCAGTACAGGATCATCGAGCTGGAAGAAACTGAGCTGCACACCATCCTTAGGTTCATCGATGTGCTGTACGTTCGGTTTACCGGCACCACCTACCCCGGCATTGTCATCCTCCAACTGTTTGAGAATCACATTGGCACGGTTCACGATGCTGCGAGGCATACCGGCAATCTCTGCCACATGGATACCGAAAGAGTGCTCACTGCCTCCCGGTTCCAGTTTACGCAGGAAGATTACCTTTCCGTCCACCTCTCTCACACTCACATTGAAGTTCTTGATGCGAGGGAAGTTCTTCTCCATTTCGTTGAGCTCATGATAGTGGGTAGCAAAGAGCGTACGCGCCTGCGCCTTCTTATGTTCGTGCAGATATTCCACGATAGCCCAGGCAATGGAAATACCATCGTAGGTAGAAGTACCTCTTCCCAGCTCATCAAAGAGCACCAGCGAGCGCGGAGAAACGTTGTTCAGGATGTTTGCTGCCTCGGTCATCTCTACCATGAAGGTCGATTCGCCGAGCGATATATTGTCGCTTGCACCTACACGTGTAAAGATTTTATCCACCAATCCAACTCGGGCGCTCTCTGCGGGCACAAAACAGCCTACCTGTGCCAGCAGCACGATAAGGGCGGTCTGGCGCAGCAGAGCCGATTTACCAGCCATGTTAGGACCGGTAATCATCATGATCTGCTGTTTCTCGGTATCGAGCAGCACATCGTTAGGTACATAGCGTTCGCCCAGCGGCAGTTGGGTTTCAATCACCGGATGCCTGCCCTGCTTGATGTCAAGCACCTCAGAATCATCGACGATAGGGCGCACGTAGCGGTTCTCGTCAGATATCTTTGCAAATGACAAAAGACAGTCCATACGGGCGATGAGGTTGGCATTGATCTGTATCTGCGGAATATACTCCTGCATGGCAGCTATCAGTTCGTTGAAGAGCTGTGCTTCCAATACCAGAATCTTCTCATCAGCACCGAGAATCTTTTCCTCATATTCCTTCAGTTCCTGGGTGATATAACGCTCTGCCTGAGCCAGCGTCTGCTTGCGTATCCACTCCTCAGGCACCTTGTCCTTAAAGGTATTTCTCACCTCCAGATAGTATCCGAAAACATTATTGTAACCTACCTTCAGACTCGAAATTCCTGTCTTTTCTATCTCCCTTTCCTGTATCTTGAGCAGATAATCCTTGCCGTGGCGGCTGATGGCACGAAGGTCATCAAGTTCAGCATTGAATCCGTCGGCTATCACATCACCCTTATTGACCAGCTGTGGCGGATCGGGCTGTATTTCCCTGGCGATGCGGTCTTTCAGGGTCTCGCATACGTTCAGCTGCTCGCCTACCCGCTTCAGAGCCTCGTTCGTAGCATGCTGGCATGCCACCTTGATAGGTTTGATGGCTTCAAGTGCATTCTTCAGCTGAACCACTTCGCGAGGCGAAACTCTACCCACGGCTACTTTGGAAATGATACGCTCCAGGTCGCTGATGCGATGCAGCTGGTCATCGAGAAGCTGACGGAATTCCGGTTCCTTGAAGAAATATTCCACGATGTCGAGACGCTCGTTGATTGGTTTAACGTCCTTCAACGGGAAGACCAGCCAGCGTCTGAGCATACGTCCACCCATCGCCGTTACCGTACGGTCGATGACATTCAGGAGCGAAGAACCGTCTTCCTGCATAGGGGCAACCAGCTCCAGACTGCGGATGGTAAACCTGTCCATACGCACGAACTTATCTTCTTCGATACGTGAAAGGGCGGTGATATGATTAATCTGTGTATGCTGGGTAATCTCGAGATACTGCATGATGGCACCACTGGCTATCACGCCGTTCTTGAGATGCTCTACACCGAAACCTTTCAGAGATTTTGTCTTGAAATGTCCCAGGAGTTTCTGCAGGGCTGTCTGCTCGGTGAAAACCCAGTCATCCAGTTCGAAGGTACAGTATTTGCTGCCGAAATATTTCTCGAAGTCATTCTTTCGGGCGCGGTCGTAGAGCACCTCTTTCGGCATGAAGTTGCCCATCAGTTTTTCTACATAGTCGTAGGTTCCCTCGCCGGTAAGAAACTCTCCGGTCGAGATATCCAGAAAGCTCACACCGCAAGCGGTCTTGCCGAAGTGTACGGCTGCCAGGAAGTTGTTCTCCTTGTAGTTCAGTACGTTATCTCCCATCGCCACACCCGGTGTAACGAGTTCAGTAATACCTCGCTTCACCATCTTGTCCATCTGGCTCAGTCCCTTCTTACCTTTTATTTCGAGTCGTTTCTTCTTCGGGTCTTCCAGCTGGTCGCATACCGCTACGCGCTTACCCGCCCTGATGAGTTTAGGCAGATAGGTATCCAGAGCATGATGAGGGAATCCTGCCATCTCGGTCGTGCCCGTAGAACCGCCATTATTGCGTCGTGTCAGCGTAATGCCGAGTATACGGGATGCCTCCACCGCATCTTCGCAGTAAGTTTCGTAGAAGTCACCGCAACGGAAGAGCAGCAGCGCTTCGGGATGTTTCGATTTCATCTCGAAAAACTGTCTCATCATCGGTGTAAGACCTTTATTATCGTTTGCCATTATCTTTTTTCTCCTTATATTATTTCTTTTAATTTACATAGTTTCTATCTACAATACTCCTCCTTAAACCACAGCCGGTATATCGGGTCAACAAAGACAAAAGCATCGTTTTGCTTTTCGATAATATCTTTGTTCTGGAGCGTTTTCCTGTTCTTGACAATCGTATTCGGATTACCAAGATTATAGATTTGTTTCACGGCTTGCGAGGAGAAATGCTGTTCGCCATTGGCTATAGCCTTAAGCATCTCTATCTGAGTAGAACTGAGATTCTCCGTATCATTCTGAAACATCGGGGTATTGATGTTGAGTACCTGTTTCAATCCCAGATGATATATATCTTCCGTCACTTCCGAAACCGTGAAACTCCAGATAAAATAGCACAACTGCTGGAGATACCAGGAATGGCAGGCCACGGCATCACAGATCCGCTCTGCCATCTCTGCAGAGATTGACTTTCCTGTCTTCTCGAAAGATGACAGAATGAATGGAATCCAATGCTCCTTAGCTATCTTCTGCATGAAAATCACTTGTCCGAAGCGATAAAAAGGACTATTGGAATTGTTGAAGATATTGAGCATCATGTTTCGCTTGCTGCCGTAGAGGCAGTAAGAGGTAAGCTGCTGTTGCTGCCATACCGAGCGCATCTTTCCCTCCATATCCTTATACTCAGGAAGGTTAGCCAACTGCTGGAACTCGTCTATGCAGACGATAATCCTGATGCCCTTTTCCTTTGCCAGCAACTCAGGCAGTTGGAGAATCGTCATCTTATCACGCTCTTGTGGCACAAACTTCAGGTCAAAAGCCATGAAGTCGGTCACCTGGTCGCTTACTACAACCTGCGGTATCACGCCTGTCAGGAATTTCTTTGCATCCTCTATCCACCGTTCCATTTTAGAGGAAGCACAAGCTATAACCTGACTGGCAAAAGTGCGATAAAATTCAGATTCAGAGCCGATGCTGAAGGCATCGATATAACAGATTCTTACGTTATTATCCTCACCAGCCAATTCGCTCATCGCCCTTTTCACTAGCGATGATTTACCCCATCGGCGTGGTGAAATCAGCATCACGTTGATATGGGAGGACAGTAATTGCTTGAGCAAAGCCCTGTCTTCCTGTCTGTCGATAAAATTCTCATTGGTGGCTAATGTACCAAATTGAAATGGTGATAGATATTTTGCCATATTCCTAGTAATTTGGTACAAAGTTACGAAATATTACCCTAAGGTAAGTTACCCTAAGGTAATATTTAGAGTTTTTTAAATGAATATATGCTGCATTACCATAATAAAGCCGTACTTTTGTACTCATGAAAAAGAAACAATTATACATAGGGGTTCTGTCGGTTGCTTGCTGCGCGCTCGTAGCAATAGGCATCACCTTGCACCTGCTCTACCCCAAGAAACAGATACAGAACCTGGTGAAAAACCCACCGGTTCTCCATCTCAAGCCACAGCCTGCTGATACGCTGAAGAAGAAACCTGTGAAGAAGATGGATTTCAATATCTCCGGAACTTTAAGAGATAAGGAAGGAAAGGGAGTGGCTGGCGTCATCGTGAGCGATGGATTCAACTGTGTAAAAACCGATGCACAGGGCAGATATAAGATGAAGCGAGACAGCCTGGCAAAATTCATATACTATTCTGTTCCAGCCGATTGCGAGGTTCCTACCCATTCTAAGACCGATCGCACGGCTTTCTTCTACCAAAAGGTATCCAAGGGGAAGAAAACCTATAACTTCACCCTCACCCGACTGCCGGGCGGCAAGGAGATTCACTATAAGATGATTGTCATCGGCGACCCGCAGGTTACCAATGCCTACAGCCCTTATTATACTTCTCCGGATGATAATCCCATCAAGAAGAGTGATGTAGAAAGATTCACCACCCAAACCATGGCAGATATCAAACAGACCATCAGTTCGCTGCCTGCCGGAACACCGGTCTACGGGCTCAGCATGGGCGATGATGTACAGTATTATGGCGGTTACAACGCCAAACTGGAGCGTCAGATACGCCAGGCATTGGGCTCTTCAGAGATGCGCCTCTTCTCCGTCATCGGCAATCACGACCAGGATGGCAAAGCGCTCTACCGCAGGAAATGGGAGGAGAATTTCGGTCCTACCGATTTTTCCTTCAACCGTGGCGATGTGCATTATGTCTGCATCAACAACTGCTTCTTCCACCGCGGCATGTCTTATTATTCTCCTGGAGAATTACGTGAACGCCAGGTGCGCTGGCTGAAGCAGGATCTCGCCCTCACGCCAAAGGATATGAAGGTGGTACTCTGCTATCATATCCCGTTCACCTTCGGCAATGCGCCTTTCAGCAAGGCGAAGCCGCTGACCAATGCCCATGAGCAGGGGCATTATTCTTCTTCTCGTCTCTCGCTCCTGCTTTCTTTGCTGAAACAGTTTAAGGGCGGTTACGAACTCTTCTGCGGACATACTCATTTTGCCTGCAACCACGAGATTAATTATCAGGGCGAGGATGTAATGGAGCATTGTCATGCTGCCGCCTGTGGTAATATATGGCAGTCGAATATCAACATCTGCGGAACTCCAAATGGATATTATGTATACAGTTTTGTGGGTACCAGCATCAGCAACTGCTATTACAAGGGAACTTTCTGGGATAAGAGCAAGCAGATGACCTTGTTCCGTGCGCAGACCGATTTCAACGGCGAGAAATACTCTAGGGATTGGCAGTTGGCAAACAACAGGAATATCCTGGTAGCCAATGTCTTCAATGCTACCAGTCATTGGCGTGTGGTAGCCGTAGAGGATGGCAAAGAATATCTGATGGGGCGCCTCAGCGGAAAGGGGCAGGATGCCTTTGCCGCCGGCTATCATCATAAATATAGCGAGAGTGTATCCTATCGGTTCGTGAGCAAGGGCAACGGTTATCTCATCATGAACCACCTATATTATTATACTCCTAGGAATCCGAATGCCAAAATCATCATCAAGGCATCCGATCCATACGGAAATACCTATACGGCATCGAGCGATGAGGTAACGACAGAGCCTTTCGCCAACTTTGCCCATTATTACGAAAAAGAGTATAAGGAATATAAGAGTAAGAAAGATAAGATGTTGCGCGATTCTATATCTGGCAGACAGAAAGATTCACTTGCTGCAAGGAAGAAAAATCCTGCAGCAGTACAAAAATAAAAAGAGAGGGTGCGTCATAAGTTGATGATGCACCCTCTTTTTAAATATTATTTGTTCAGTTTCCAGGTAACACCATCTTTGGTGTCCTTTACCTCGAAACCGGCTTCAGCCAGGGCATCGCGAATCTGGTCGCTGGTAGCCCAGTCCTTATCAGCCTTAGCCTTGGCACGCAGGTTGAGAACCATATCCACTACCTTGCCATAAGCCTCTTCACGAGCATCATTGTTGGCTCCCTTCTCACTCTTCAGACCGAGCAGGTCGAAGGTGAAGAGATGCATGGTGTCTGAAAGCTCCTTCAGGTCTTCAGCAGAGATGTTTGCCTTGTGGTCGAGGGCTGTGTTGATTACGTGGCAAGCCTCGAAGAGATAGCTGATAACGAGCTGAGTCTGGAAGTCATCGTTCATCGCATCGTAGCAGCGCTGGCGCAACTCGCTTACAAACTTCTTCACCTGCTCATCGCTCTGCTTAGCCACAGGCACACGCTCCAGGTCGTTCAAACCATTCATCAGGCGCTCCAATCCCTTCTGGCTGGCCTTCAAGGCATCGTTAGAGAAGTCTACGGTGCTGCGATAGTGAGCAGAGAGGATGAAGAAACGGATGGTCATTGGCGAATAAGCCTGCTCCAGACTGTCGTGATTGCCAGTGAAGAACTGCTCCAGGGTAATGAAGTTACCCAAGCTCTTACCCATCTTCTGACCATTGATGGTAATCATATTGTTGTGCATCCAGTAATGAACCATCTGGTCGCCCTGAGAAGCCACAGCCTGAGCAATCTCGCACTCGTGGTGAGGGAAAATCAAATCCATGCCGCCACCGTGAATATCGAAGTGGCTGCCCAAGTACTTACGTCCCATCGCAGTACACTCGCAGTGCCAGCCTGGGAATCCATCGCTCCAAGGACTAGGCCAGCGCATGATATGCTCAGGTGAAGCCTTCTTCCAGAGAGCGAAGTCAGCCTGGTTCTTCTTCTCGCCGATACCAGCCAGCTCGCGGCTCTCGTTGATTACGTTCTCCAGGTTACGTCCGGAGAGGATACCGTACTTATGATCCTTGTTATACTTCTCGATGTCGAAGTAGATAGAGCCGTTACTCTCGTAGGCATAACCATTGTCTAGGATTTCCTGAACCAGTTTCTCCTGTTCAATGATATGGCCTGTGGCATGAGGCTCAATGCTAGGAGGGAGCACGTTCAGCGCCTCCATGGCATCGTGGTAGCGGTTGGTGTAGTACTGCGCAATTTCCATTGGCTCCAACTGCTCCAGGCGAGCCTTCTTCTCAATCTTGTCATCGCCTTCATCTGCATCGTGCTCCAGGTGGCCAACGTCGGTAATGTTTCTAACGTAGCGAACCTTATAGCCCAGGTGCTTGAGATAACGGAAGAGTATATCGAATGTGATGGCTGGTCGTGCATGACCGAGATGCGGATCGCCATACACGGTAGGGCCACAAACATACATGCCCACGTTAGGAGCGTGGAGCGGAGTGAATCTCTCTTTCGTACGTGTGAGAGTGTTATAGATCAATAATTTCTGTTCCATCTTGTATGAACCTTTATTTTATATTATTTATATTTTGAGTGCAAAGTTAACTCATTTTTCTGATATATCCGACAAATCATTCGCAAAATGTTATTAAAATCCTCGAAAATATCAATGGAACTGATTTTCCATGGTAAATTCTCTCTGTATGATGCTGCTATATTTTTGCATAAAGTAAGTAGTTTTTGTATATCTATTCACTATTTGTAAGTTTTTTGCCAATTATATGCATAAAATTATCAAATTATTAGCATATATCGAAAATAATGTGTAACTTTGCAGCCGCAAACAGTTATCAATTATCAAGAAGGCGGCTATAAGTTCCGCTAATGAGTATTAAGTTAGAAGAAAATGGCATATACAAGATTGAGTGCTGCCGAAGCGGCAGCGATGATTAACGATCAAGATACAATCGGATTGAGTGGTTTCACACCAAACGGCGTGCCTAAGGCAACCTTCCGCGAACTCTCCAAGAGAGCCGTGGCTGAGCACGAGGCGGGCAGACCTTTCCAGGTGGGCATCCTCACGGGTGCTTCTACCTCGCAAAGTATCGAAGGTGACATGGCAGCAGCCCATGCCATCAAGTTCCGTGCGCCATTTTCTACCAACAAGGACTTTAGAACTCATACAAACCTGGGCGAGATTGATTATGAGGATATGCACCTCGGCCACATGGCTGAGCGCCTGCGCCGTGGTTTCTATGGCGAAATAGACCTTGCCATCATCGAAGTTTCTGATTTGGAAGAAGGCGAAACTACCTGCAAGGCATTCCTTACCTCTGCCGGCGGCATCGTTCCTACCATCGTTAGATTGGCAAAGAAGGTGCTCATCGAGAAGAATACCTTCCACAGTCCAGCTTCCCGTTATCTTCACGATGTATATGAGATAGCAGAATGCCCATTCCGCACACCTATCCCAATCTTGAATGTGGGCGATAGAATAGGTAAAGAGTATGTGGAGATTGATGCCCGCAAGATTGTGGGTGTGGTAGAATGCAACATTCCGGAGGAGGCGCGTGCCTTCAAACCGCTCGACCCTGTGACCGAACAGATGGGACATAATGTGGCTGATTTTCTGGTCAGTGACCTGAAGAAGGGACATATTCCTCCTCAGTTCCTGCCTTTGCAGAGCGGAGTGGGCGTAACTTCCAATGCTGTATTGGAGGCATTGGGACAGAACCCTAACGTGCCGGTATTCAGCGTTTATACCGAGGTGGTTCAGGATGCCGTGGTAAAATACATGCGCGAGGGAAGAATCAAGGATGCTTCCTGCTCTTCGCTCACCGTAACAAACGATACATTGAAAGAGGTGTATGATGATATTGATTACTTCAAGAAGCATCTCACCATCCGCCAGAGCGAGATTTCAAACTCTCCTGAGGTCATCCGCCGTCTGGGTGTCATCGCCATGAACACCGCCATCGAGTGCGATATCTACGGCAATGAGAACTCCAGCCATATCTGCGGCAGCAAGCTGATGAATGGTATTGGCGGTTCCTGCGATTACGAGCGCAATGGTTACATCTCTATCTTCACCACGCAGAGTACCACCAAGAACGGTTGCATCTCTGCCATTGTTCCGATGTGCAGTCACGTAGACAGTACCGAGCACGATGTGGATGTCATCGTTACCGAACAGGGAGTTGCCGATCTCCGTGGCAAAGGCCCATTGCGCCGTGCCAAAGAGATTATCGAAAACTGTGCCCATCCGGATTACCGCCCTATACTCCGCGAATACTTGAAGTTTGCCGAGAAGGGCCACGAGCCACAGAGCATGCGTGCTGCCCTCGCCATGCACGATACCTTCCTGAAGAAGGGTGACATGAGATTGACTGATTTCGGAGAATATCTGAAATAATAAGAAACAATACACATTTTCTAGGCGTAAGGCATACGCCTAGAAAGTTTTTTTCTCTTTTTATCCATCACGTTTTCCATTTTCAAAACCGCAACTATTTGATAATGAAGCATTTGCCTGTTTAACACAGCGTGATAGATTGACGAAATGTTTACAATATCCATCACACTATTTAAACGCCTGTATATTAGCACATTAAGAGGCTTAGAGATACAAATCGTGATGGATGATAGATGATTACATAAAACTTATTCACGAATACGGCTGCATCGGGTTACGAATATGACTGCGTAGGCTAACGGAGACGTATCTGTAAGCTTATCGAGACGTCTGCATCAGCTAACAGAGACGTCTGAACTCGCTGATTGAACTACTTGAGTTGCTTGATTGAACCACTTGAGTTAGCAGACTGAACCACTTGAGTATTCTTCTTCATGTGCTTGCATGCAACCATAAAACTTTTTCAGCAACTTTTCCCGGAAGTATGGAAGAAGGCAGAGTTGAAGGCAAATATGAGGCCAACACAGAAACAGCACAACGCTTGCTGGCGATGTGACTTTCTGCCGAACAGGTAGCCAAAGCTACCCAGCTACCTTTGGAAATCATTAAGAATCTGAGCAATTCAAAAAACACAAGTTTGGCATGAACTCAACTTATAGTTTCAGGAGTTTGGCAAATTCCCAGACTACAATACCGGCGGTTACACTGACATTCAGGGAATGCTTGGTGCCGAACTGAGGAATCTCCAGACAGCCATCGCTCATATCCACGATGTTTTGCTTGACTCCCTTCACCTCATTACCGAAGATGACGGCGTAGCCTTTGGGAAGTGAAGAGTGAAGAGTGAAGAGTGAAGAATTCTCTTGCTTTACAGATTCGATTTCCTGATTGAAAAGCTTGTCATGAGCCTCAGGCAGGTTCTGGAGCTTGGTTGAGCCTTCTACCTGCTCGATGCTATATACAAAGTAGCCTTTCTGCTTCAACTTCTCTACCGCCTCTTCGGTAGTCTTGAAGTATTCCCAATCCACGCTGTCTTCGCCACCCAATGCCGTTTTATGAATCTCGGCATTGGGAGGGGTGGCGGTGATTCCGCAGAGATACACCGCCTCTACACGGAAGGCATCGCAGGAACGGAAAACACTTCCTACATTATATAATGAACGCACATCATCCAGGACCACTATCAGGGGCAGTTTCTCGGCTTCCTTGAATTCCTCCAGGGTGAGGCGGTTCATCTCTATCGTTCTTAATTTGCGCATTATAATATACCTTTTATATATAATATAATCAGAGGCGGTTAAGCCTCTGCCTCTTTGGTCTTGTAGGCAAGGGCGTACATGCGAATCTGCTTGATCATCGCCAGAAGACCATTGCTGCGGGTTGGACTCAAATGGTCTTTCAGACCAATTTTCTCTACGAAATAGAGGTCGGCATCCATAATCTCGGTTGGGGTATGACCGCTCAACACACGGATGAGGAGGGCGATGATACCCTTTACGATGAGCGCATCGCTATCGGCAGTGAATACGAGCTTGCCATCTACATAATCGCATTGCAACCATACGCGGCTCTGACAGCCGTCGATAAGGTTCTGCTCGTTCTTGTATTTCTCATCGAGAGGAGCCAACTCGTTGCCCAAGTCAATGAGCATCTGATACTTATCCATCCAGTCGGTAAAATCCTGGAACTCCTCTACTACTTCATCCTGCAATTCATTAATTGTTGCCATTATTTTATTTCTTTAATTTCGTTTACTGTAATCAACTTATAGAGCTTGTCGTTAGGGCGTACCTTATCTGGTACAGGGATGGAAACTCTCCAGCCCTGCTGCGCTGTTTCTACCGGTTTCAGGTCGTAGCGGATTTCATCGGCATGGAGATACATCACACCGGTGGTGTTACCCGTAATCAGCAGTTTCTCGCCCTTGTCGAAGGTAGATGCCTCTACGGCTACTTCTGCCACACCCAACTTAGAGAAATATTTCATCACCTTGCCCACGAGCACCTTCTTCTCAGTAGCTACGGAACCGTAATGCTTATTCCATTCACCGAGAGTCTGCCCCTGGTAATAACCATCCCAGAAACCACGGTTGAAGACGGTGGCGAGTTTCTCATCCCACTCATCCTTCTTCTCCTCGGTAAAGGTTCCGTCGAGCACGGCAGCTATCGCCTCCTTATAACATTTCACTACGGTATATACGTATTCAGGACCACGGGCACGGCCTTCAATCTTGAAGACGCGCACACCGGCATCCATCATGCGGTCGATGAAGCGGATGGTCTTCAGGTCCTTCGGACTCATCACATACTTGTTGTCGATTTCAAGCTGGTTGCCAGTTTCGTTATCTGTAACAGTATAGCTGCGGCGGCAGATCTGCACACACTCGCCACGGTTGGCAGAGCGGTTGGCATTAGCGAGACTCATGTAGCACTTGCCCGATACAGCCATGCACAGAGCACCATGACAGAACATTTCGATGCGGATCTGCTTGCCCATAGGTCCACAGATGTTCTGCTGTTCTATCTGCCCATGGATGTGCTTCACCTGGTCCATATTCAATTCACGTGCCAGTACGGAAACATCAGCAAAGCGTGCATAAAATTTCAAAGCCTCTGTGTTTGAGATATTTAACTGTGTAGATAAGTGAACCTCCTCGCCCACTTCATTGCAATAGCTCATTACAGCCACATCGCTGGCGATGACAGCAGAGATGCCTGCCTCCTTGGCAGCATCGATGATTTCCTTCATCGTTGGGATGTCGTTATCGTAGATGACAGTATTGACGGTGAGATAGGTCTTGATACCATGCTCGTTGCAGGTAGCAGCAATCTCACGCAAATCATCGATAGTAAAATGGTTGGCTGAATGGGATCGCATGTTCAACTTGCCGATACCAAAGTATACGGAGTCGGCGCCAGCCTGTATGGCAGCAGCCAGTGACTCGCGTGAGCCCACTGGTGCCATCACTTCAAATTCGTTTATCTTTGTATTCATGAATGCAATTTTCTAATTTCAGGTGCAAAGTTACACCAAAATGAAGACAAAACACAGAAAAATGGAGAAAAAATGACAGAAATTCGATTATATTGACAAATCAATCACGATTATTTGTCTATATTTGCCTATAAATAAGAATATATCCCTAGGATATACTTCTTTTTATATGAATCCAATCCAGTTTTACAGCTGGTATTATTAATTAAAATTAAAATGAAAGCGTATGAAGAAAGCTTTTACCTCAGGAATGATTCTGTTCCTGGCAATGACCACAATGGTTAGTTGCACACAAGAAAACGTGATGTTTGAAACAACACCACAAGTCAAGAACCAAGAAGTAAGATTCTGCTTCTTCGAAAGTTCCATTGTGCCTATCGGGCAGGATGAAGAGAGCAATCTTGCCAGAACGAGAGCAGACGGGAGCAAGCAATCGCTCAAGGATGCAAAACTCTACACAGATCTGCAAGTATGTCTCATTCCGAAAGGAGATGAAACTACTGCCGGCTATACCGTAAGACAGGAAAACTGGGATGACAAATTCGGAAACGTCAGCCTGCAGGTGCCGGCAGGAGAATACACGCTCGTTGCCGTAGCAGCAAAAACTGATTTGCAGAAGGAAGAACGAATCGAAGTAAAATCAAGGTATGAAATGACCTTTGCCAACAATATCGTACGCGATATGGCGTATACCCTGCAGGAAATCAAGGTGGAATCGGGCAGCAAAGCCGTAACACAGAGTGTTTCGCTGAAACGTGCCGTCAGCTGTTTTGAACTGCAAGCTACCGACATCATGCCTCTGACTACCAAGACTCAGGAAATCACGATAAGCGGAAGCTGCGGCACGGTGTTCAATCCTTCTACCGGATTCTGCAAAGAAAAGGCTACCATCACCCGAAACTTTTCTTTAGTAGCCAAAGCACACCAGGAAAGAAGCATTCACTCTACACCCTTCTGACCGACAAAGATGTAACCGACATCCATATAACAGCTACGGCAAAAGACAAGGAAGAAAAGGTTATCAAGACCGTCAGCTTTGACAACGTACACCTGGTTATCGGAAAGAAGACTACCTATACTGGTCCGATTTTTACCTACCCTAACAATATGTCGTTCACTGTCAACCAGCCGGAGATTCCTGCATCAGGCTATGACAAGGAATTTTAATAACCCATGGCGTTTTAAGAAAGATTAATGCCACAGATTAAAATCTTTTTTGTATTTTTGCGGCATGGAAAGAAAGAACATTATAACCATAGGACTCGCTCTGCTTGTATTCGCCGGTTGCGGATACAGACAGCAGCGAGCCGGTATCTCAGAGACAGGTGGAGGCGAGGATTATCTTCCGGAGCATATCCACCTGATCAGTACTACGCCCGTCAAGGACCAGGGCAACAGCGAACTCTGCTGGGCATACGGCATGCTTGCCACCATCGAAAGCGAGCACATCATGAAGGGGGATTCCGTGAATCTCTCCATCGCCTACATAGCCCGCATGATGCTGGAAGAACAGGCACTGGAATATTACTTTGCACAGGGAAAGAAGAACATCAGCCTGCGCGGTACTGCCCCGATGCTGATACATTATATAGATAAGTATGGTGCACAACCTTACGACAGCTATGAAGATCCGAAGCACGTGAACTACAAGGTGCTCTGCCGCAAGGTGCAGAAACTGTGCGATGGCGCCATCTCGCAGAAAGCGGGCATCAGCCAGCTCAAAGAGGAACTGAACGACCTGTTTGACGCAGAAATAGGCTACATGCCTGCCAAGGCCGTACACATGCTGGGTGCCGAATATACCCCTCAAGAGTTTGCCCACAGCGTATGCTATCCCGAGGAGTATGTATCGCTCACCAGTTTCTCGCATCATCCTTACAGAGAATACTTTGCGCTCGAGATTCCCGATAACCGGATGCACGATGCCTATCTGAACCTTCCGCTCGACGAGCTGATGCTCCACATCAGGAAGGCGGTAGAAAAAGGACACCCGGTATGCTGGGAAGGTGACATCAGCGAACCTGGCTTCAAGGAACCAAGGAAGAACTGTGTAGACATACAGCCGATGGAACGCCCCGTGACCCAGGCATCGCGACAGAAGGAGTTTGAACAGCTTCGCACCACCGATGATCATGTAATGGAAATCATAGGTACCTTCATGAAAGGCAAGCAGAGATTCTACGTCTGCCGCAATTCATGGGGCAAGAACTGGGGCAACAAGGGACTCATCTACCTATCGGAAGACTATCTGCGCCTCAAGACCATCGCCGTATCCATGAGCGAAGAGGCATATATAATAAGGTATAAGCTTAACTATAATCAGGTATAAGCTCCCAAACAGGCTTCAGACATAAGAAATGTGTTAAAATGGTTGACATACATCAAATAGCTGTTAAATAGCACGTGTGTGCGCACACACATAGTTGATTTATATCAAAAAAGAGGCTTTTTTATGTGATTTTCTCTTAAAACATTTGGTGGGTTCGGAAAATCGTCGTACCTTTGCATCGTCAATAAGACAAAAAGGTTATTAGGTTTTTAGGTTAAGATTGTTAGTTGTTTTAGGTTATTAGTTAGTTTAAAGGTAAATTTAAGATTGTTTATTCAGAGAAACGGTATTAGTTAAGGTAAAGAAAAGATTGTTTATTCAAGGACGACAAAAAGTTTAGGTTATTAGGTTTTTAGGTTTAAGATTGTTAGTTGTTTTTTTATTAGGTTTTAGTTTAAAGGTAAATTTAAAGATTGTTTATTCAAGGATTAACAGGATAATTTCAACAGGTGAGTTGAAGGTAAAAAGATCCAAATGTATGGGATAACCAAAGATGACGCCTGAGCAGAATTGCTGCTTCGGGCTCCGTAATGGAAAGGGTAACAAAAAGCCCTTGAGTTATGAGAAATTTGGGAATATCGTATTAAAAGAGCGCAATTTCGAAATCATTCGAAGTTGCGCTCTTTATTTTATCCCCTAGGTAAAGGAGCTAGGACATATGTATTACTACATAAAAACTTTGCCTAAGACTATAGCCATAACACCTTAAAGTACTTAACTCATTTACTCCTAGACTGGAGAAAGTTCAGTTTGAGAAAAAATAACCGCCAAATTATTTTGTTTTACCAACGAAAAGTCGTAATTTTGCAGAAGATATATAAAGATAGGAAATTATGGCAAGACATCCTCTTTGGAACGAAGAATACTGGCTCCTGCTGTTGCAGCTGTACCAGAAGAAGCCCATGGGCGTGAAACCTCTCTATTCGAAAGGGATGGTCGACTTGAGCCTGGAACTGCATATTCCACCTGAGTTTCTGCACGAACAGATGTTCAAACTCAGAATGGTGACTCCGAGAATCAAGCGACTATGGGAGAAGTATGCCGATAAGCCACAGAAACTGAAGCGCGATATACAGCGCATCAGGCAGATGAACGGCTGCGGAAACGCCATACAGTTCTTCGAGGGAGTGGAAGTGAAGGAAACATTCGAGAAAAACTGGGAACCACTGGAAAGTGAACCATCGCTCACCCCCGTGAAACTCATCATCATCCTCGATCTCTACTTCCAGCTTACACCAATCACCATGGTGCCGGAAACACCGGAAATCATCGACCTGGGAAAACTCATCAGGACATCACCGAAGGTCATTGCCGAGGCGATGGGCGTATTCATGTACTGCGACCCCTATCTCAACCGCGAAGATATGCTGATACACCCGCTGCTAGAAGCATGCAACGACATCTGGCACCAATACGGAAACGGAAATCCAGACAAGCTTTACCAGCTTGCCAACGAACTAAAAGAATACTTTAAGTAATTATGGCTCAAAAACTCATACAGACACAGGCACAGAAGTTACAGCAACTTCAAAGACTTTCAGCCCAGCAAATGCTGCAGGTGAAACTGTTGGAAATGCCGCTCACGGAACTGGAAGACAGTATCAATGCAGAACTAGACGATAATCCCGCTCTGGAAAGCGAGAACCCAGACGACATGCTCAACGAGAATGTCGCCAATGATGATTCGCCCGCAGATGATGAGTACGACAACAGCAGCAATGAGGATGCCTACGAGGCAGAATCTGAAAAAGAAGAAAGAAAAGACGAACTGGACCAGGCACTGGAAAGCATCGGAAAAGACGACCAGATGCCTGACTACAATACAGACAGATACAACAACCAGGACAGCGCTGACTACGAAGAAATGGTTTACGGCGACACCACCTCTTTCTATGATAAGCTGAAGGAACAGATGGACATGCAGCCGCTCAGCGACAAGGAGAAGGAAGTAATGGAATATCTCATAGGTTCACTGGATGACGACGGACTGCTCCGCAAGGACCTGGACAGCATCTGCGATGAACTCGCTATCTATCACAACATCGATGTTACGGAAAAAGACATCGAGCACGTGCTCCACATTCTACAGACCTTCGACCCAGCCGGTGTAGGAGGAAGAAGTCTGCAGGAATGCCTCCTGCTGCAGGTTAAGAGACTGCCAAGAGGTGTGCTCCGCAAGACAATGGAAGAGGTGTTTACCGACTATTTTGACGAGTTTACCAAGAAACATTGGGACAAGATCAAGGCAGGACTGGAACTGAACGATACACAGGTAGAAACCCTGCAGGCAGAAATCAGAAAGCTGAACCCGAAACCGGGCGCATCGATGGGCGAAACAGAGGGAAGAAACATGCAGCAGATTACCCCCGACTTCATCATCGACACCAATGATGACGGAACGATTACATTCTCGCTGAACCGTGGCAACATTCCGCAACTGACGGTTTCGCCATCATTCACCGACATGATTGACACCTACAGGAAGCATAAAGACAAGATGAGCCGGAGCGACAAGGAAGCCCTGCTCTACGCCAAGGAAAAGGTGGACAAGGCACAGGGATTCATCGAAGCCATCAAGCAGAGAAGACATACCCTCACCGTCACCATGAAGGCAATTATCGACATACAGCGGCAGTTCTTCCTGGATGGAGACGAGGCTGACCTGAAACCGATGATCCTGAAGGATGTAGCAGAACGCACGGGACTGGACATCAGTACCATCTCGAGAGTGAGCAACGTGAAGTATGCCCAGACTAAATGGGGCACCTTCCCGCTGAAGTTCTTCTTCACAGACAGCTACACCACTGAAGACGGCGAAGAGATGTCTACCCGCAAAATCAAGATTGCCCTGCACGACATCATCGAGAAAGAAGACAAGAAAAAGCCGATCAGCGATGATGCACTCGCCAAACTGCTGAAGGAGAAGGGATTCCCTATCGCACGACGTACGGTGGCAAAATATAGGGAGCAACTGGGCATACCGGTGGCACGACTCAGGAAATAAGATAGTGGTATGAGTCAGGAAGAAACCGGGGCCCACCACAAAATATTTGAGAGATAAAAAGAATATATACGTTATTAGTGTTATGAAAGAGAAGAATATCATATTGACAGCACGCATCATGAGCATGATCTTCACGCCCTTCTATCTGCCGATGGTAGGACTGATTGCTCTGTTCATCTTCAGTTATATGTCGCTGTTACCGATAGGATACAAACTGGTGATGCTGGGCATGGTCTACCTCCTGACCGTCGTAGCTCCATCGCTACTCATCCACCTCTACCGCATGGTTCAAGGCTGGACCTCGCGTGAGCTGGGCAAGAAGGAGCGCCGTATTGTGCCTTACATCCTCTCTATCGTATGTTACTTCGGCTGTTTTTTCTGGATGGAATACCGCAATACGCCTCGCGTCATCAGCATCATCGTAGTGGTAGCGCTGGCGATACAGATGATTTGCGCCTTCATCAATGTATGGTGGAAGATCAGCACCCATACGGCAGCCATCGGAGGTGTGGCAGGAGCTCTGGTGTCTTATTCTGTAGCCTTCAATTTCAATCCGCTGTGGTGGCTCTGCCTTGTGCTGATGATGGCAGGCGCAGTAGGAAGTGCCCGCATGATACTCCGACAACATACGCTGTCACAGGTAGTTACAGGATTTCTGATAGGAACCACCTGTGCTATATTGGTAATATAAAGTTTATAATAAAATATAAGAAGAAATGAAACCATTAGTAAGCATTATTATGGGCAGTACAAGCGATCTGCCTGTTATGGAAAAAGCATGTAAGTGGCTGAACGACAACCAGATTCCTTTCGAGGTTAATGCCCTTTCTGCTCACCGCACTCCAGATGCAGTAGAGTCATTCGCCAAGGGAGCCAAGGAGCGTGGCGTGAAGGTTATCATCGCCGCTGCCGGTATGGCTGCCGCCCTTCCTGGTGTTATCGCAGCATCTACTCCTCTGCCAGTAATCGGCGTGCCTATCAAGGGTATGCTCGATGGTCTTGATGCCATGCTCAGCATCATCCAGATGCCTCCTGGCATTCCTGTAGCTACTGTTGGTGTGAATGCGGCTCAGAACGCTGCCATCCTCGCTGCTGAAATGATTGCCCTTGCCGATGAGGAAGTGGCTCAGAAGGTAGAGGCTTGGAAGGCGGGGCTCGGTGCCAAGATCCAGAAGGCCAACAAGGACCTGGCTGAGGTGAAATACGACTTCAAGTGTAATTAATCTAATATTGTGATATGCCCCATTCTTTTGGGGCATATCTTATCTTATATATTATGGTAGATTTATTCAATTATACCCGCCGTGCCTCTTCTGTGGCACATATCGGAGCCCTCGGCCTGGGTGGCGATAATCCTATCCGCATCCAGTCGATGACCACCACCAACACCAATGATACCGAGGCTTGCGTACAACAGGCTGAGGAGATTATCAAGGCTGGTGGCGAACTGGTGCGCTTCACCACTCAGGGTTCCCGCGAGGCAGAGAACATGAAAAACATCAATGCCGGCATCCGTGCCGACGGCTATCGGACTCCGCTCGTAGCCGATGTTCACTTCAATCCTAACGTTGCCGACGTGGCTGCTCTCTATTGTGAGAAAGTGCGCGTCAATCCTGGCAACTACGTGGATCCTGCCCGCAAGTTCATCAAGCAGGAATATACCGACGAGGAGTATGCCCACGAACTTCAGAAGATTGAGGTTCGCTTCGTACCTTTCCTCAACATCTGCAAGGAGCATCATACTGCCATCCGCATCGGTGTGAATCATGGTTCACTCTCCGACCGCATCCGTAACCGCTACGGCGATACGCCAGAGGGCATCGTAGAGAGCTGTCTCGAGTTTCTGCGCATCTGCAAGAAGGAGAATTTCCACGATGTGGTTATCAGCATCAAGTCATCCAATACCGTTGTGATGGTTCGCTCCATGCGCCTCCTAGTTGAAGAAATGGAGAAGGAAGGCATGAACTACCCACTCCACCTCGGCGTAACCGAAGCTGGCGAAGGCGAAGATGGCAGAATCAAGAGTGCCGTAGGTATCGGTGCTCTCCTGGCTGATGGCATCGGCGATACCGTTCGTGTAAGCCTGAGCGAGGAACCGGCTGCAGAGATTCCTGTGGCACGCCATCTGGTAGATTACATCGGCAAGAAGAAGGGGCATCTGATGATTCCTGCCACAGCTTGTCCTTCATTCGACTGGCTGCGCCCTACCCGCCGCGAAACCGTGGCTGTAGGCAATATCGGCGGCAGCAACGTTCCGGTGGTTATCAGCAACCGAATCAACGGCGAGAGCACCGCTTGTGAGAACAAGGATGCTACTCCAGACTATATCTACATCGGTGGCAAGATGCCTAAGCAGTTTGTGGCTGGCCAGAGCTACATCGTAGATTACAATGTTTACGAGACGCTGAACAGCAAGCCAGAGACTACTGGTGCCAAGCTCTACCCTATCTTCCCTGCCATGGCAATGCCGCTCATCGCCAGCATCAAGGCAGACGTCAAGTTCCTCACCCTGCAGTTTGGAACTCCTGCCGATGAGTATATCGCTTGCCTGAAGGCTCATCCTGAGGTGGTGGTTATCTGCGTAAGCAATCATCAGAACCGTCTGGGCGACCAGCGTGCATTGGTTCACGAGATGATGAATGCCGGCTTGAAGAACCCTGTGATCTTTGCCGAGATGTACCAGCACAGCAAGGAGGAGAAGAGCGCCTTCCAGCTGGAGGCTGCTGCTGATATGGGAGCCTTGATGATTGATGGTCTTACCGATGGTATCTGGCTGATGAACAATGGAGACATCCCTGCCCTGACAATAGATGAAACCGCTTTCGGAATACTTCAGGCAGCCCGTCTGCGCACCAGCAAGACCGAGTATATCAGTTGTCCGGGATGCGGCAGAACCCTCTACGATCTTCGTGAAACCATCGCCAAAATCAAGGAGGCAACCAAGCATCTCAAGGGTCTGAAGATAGGTATCATGGGCTGTATCGTGAATGGTCCAGGCGAAATGGCGGATGCCGATTACGGCTATGTAGGTGCCGGTCCTAACCGAGTAAGCCTCTACCGCAAGCAGGTTTGCGTAGAAAAGAATATTCCGCAGGAGGTGGCAGTAGAGCATCTACTCGCCCTCATCGACTCGGACAAGCAATAATTATTTAGGCACGGATTACACAGATTACACGACTCTTTATTAGAGATTATGATATGGTTTATTAGCAGTTGCGCCATAAATCCGTGTAATCCGCGTAATCCGTACCTAATTTATACCCGCCCCTAATCACTCCCCGTTCCTAATCCATAGTACCTTCAAAAGTTCAGGAATGAATGTTATCTTTAAGTTAATCTCCACCTCTTTATATGGCTCTTTGACAAAAAAAATGTATCTTTGCAACTGTAATCATCAAAAACTGAAAAGATTATGGCAAATACTAAACTGCTCCTGGTAGAGGATGATGAAAACCTCGCCTATATGGAGAAAAGTTGCTTCGAAGATATCATCGGAGGATATGAGGTGAAAACTGCCGTAAACGGCAAGGAAGGACTGAAAGTGTGGCAAGACTTTCAGCCCGATGTTATCGTATCTGATATCGACATGCCCATCATGGACGGAATAGAAATGGTGAAGAAAATACGCGAGGTTGACGGAAAAACCATAATTCTGTTTACCACCGGACTCACCTCGCCGAAAGACCTGAAGGCAGGTTATGCCGCCGGGGCCAACAACTATGTGAAGAAGCCGTTTATTCCGGAAGAGCTTGATGCTCATATACATAGCCTGCTTCAGCTGAAAGCCGGAGCCCGCAGCGAAAACGCCAGCAACCAGATAAAACTGGGTAAATACATTCTAGATGCCGACCATGCTACTCTGAAAGATACGCAGGATGGTAAACAGAAAATGCTCACCGCACGAGAGGCAAAGATTCTGGAACTGCTGGCAGTAAACAAAAACGAGGTGGTGCGCCGCGAAGCCGTGTTGAGCCGCTTCTGGGGCGTGGAAGACAAAGACTATTTTGCTTCCAGAAGTTTGGATGTATTCATCAAGAAAATCCGCACAGCGCTGGAAGACGAACCGGGCGTAGAACTGAAAACCATCAGAGGTGTGGGATTCAAACTCATCGCAGAATAGACATCCCCCCTCATAACATCATACGAGAATCAAATTAGAATAAAGAAAAAAGACAGAAAAGACATCATTATGCTGAAAGCGATATTATACTACATCCTGTTTCTGGCAGAATATCTCATCACCATCTTCCTGGGAGGATTCCTGGTGGGACTCTACATGGCAATGAACATGGATTCGGGCTCCCACAGCCAGCAGATAGGAGCCCTAAAGGAATCCGTCTATCCGTTTATAATAGTCATCGGATTTCTGGGCATACTCATCGTATGGTTCACCTTCGGACATTACAAATTCTCCAGGTTCTCGCTTGGAAAGGTGATTCCTGCAGCCAAATGGAAGGCGATGACCATTTGCACCATGCCGATTCTAGGCTTCACCATGGTCTTCTATTCCATCATGAATCTCTTCCATCTCGACTTCCTTCCCAAGCAGATGATGGATATTAGCTATCTCGGCTTCCTGCCTTTTAATATCAACGGATCGTTTATATCTGCCTACATATTCTTCGGCGCCATTCAGGAGGAACTGATCCGCTGCGGCAAGAAGAGTTGGGTGCAGCTGCTCACACTCTCGATCATGATGCTGCCAGCCAGCATGATGTCGGTAACACCCAGTGGTGATATCAATGTAGATCTGACCGTGCTCGGTTTTATCACCCTCTGCTATTGCAGCTGGATATACGGCAAGACACGCAGCACCATCATTCTCTTCGTGCTTTGTTTCGTATCCAATCTGGTTCCCTTCCATTTTGAATCGAAAGTGCTCGGCATATTGCTCCTGATAGCCGGTACGGCATTAACCATAGGCGGATTCGCTGCCCTGAGCAGGAAACTGCCTGAAATGCTTGTGAAAGATGAAAACGAATAGAACCAAAATACTCAGCACCACGGCGCTGATAGCCGTGCTCTGCATGCAGCTGTTCTGGA
Source organism: Segatella copri (assembly GCF_019249795.2). Lineage (NCBI taxonomy): Bacteria > Pseudomonadati > Bacteroidota > Bacteroidia > Bacteroidales > Prevotellaceae > Segatella > Segatella copri. The sequence continues at coordinate 2,139,951 of NZ_CP156891.1, read as the reverse complement.
TGTGGAACTCCTTCGAGATGACCGTTCACCAGATGGGGTTTGAAACACCCTGGAACCTGGCACCGGATGTCAGGGCACAGGCCCTGCTCGCAGCCTTTTACGAAAGCAAGTTCACCGTTCTCACCTCTCTCCTCACCACGGTGGTCATCATCCTGAGCCTCATCGACCAGATTAATTATATTGATGAGCAGGAAAGGGTGCGACTGCTGCGCGAGGACTTCTCCTATGCGATGGTTCACGATATGAAATCGCCCCTTACCTCCATCATCATGGGAACCAAGTATCTGCACAGCGGCGTACTGGAAAAGAAACCGGAAATGAAGGAGAAATACTTCTGCATCGTAGAAGACGAGGCACAGCATCTGCTTGCTCTCATCAACCGCCTGCTCACCATCTCGAAACTGGAGCACGGCAAGCTGCATATTCAAAAGGCGGAAGTAAATTTGGAAACGATGATAGAGGATGTGGTGGATAAATACAAGGCGAAATCGGCGAAACCGATTCATATCACCACCCACATAGGAGCCACCACCGCCCTGGCCGACGAGGAATATCTGAAGGAAGCCATCAGCAACCTGGTGGATAACGCCACCAAATACTCTAAGGAAGAAATCAATATCCAGATTTCCACCCTAGAAAATGATAAGAACGTATATATCAAAGTATTCGATGAAGGTATCGGCATTGCCAAAAGCGAGCTGAAAACCATCTTCAACCGCTTTGAGCGTGCTGCAGAGCACGAAAAGGATGCCAGGAAAACCCGTGGCGGCTTCGGTATCGGCCTGAACTACGTGCTGCAGGTAATCAACACCCATGGCGGCAGGATAAGCGTAAAAAGCGAGAAAGGCAAATGGTCGGAGTTCACCATATCGCTGCCGAAATAATCTGCTTGCACAGCCATATTAATAACAAAGCTCCCGATGCATCATGCACCGAGAGCTTTGTTTTATCTTATTTCACGATTGAAGAAACCGGATTTCTCACACCCTTCATTCCTACGAGGAATGCCTTGGCAGCACCAAACTTGAGGAACATATCCAAACGGATAGGAATATGATTCTCATCATCGGTTACATAGAAATCTACGATTCTCTTATACTTGCGATTCTCATACTCCATATAGGCAAGGCGCAGGCAACGGTATTTCACACCATTATCTGCCTTGATGGTAACCTTACCATCAAACTTTATCTGAGCTGGAGTGCGGTTCTTTCCATCAGCAATAGGGAATTTTACGGTATAACCCTTCTTCCAGTTGGCAGGATTGAAACTGCGGGCACGCAGGAAGATGTTCATCATGTCAAAAACACAATCATCGTAGGTGGCATTCTTCCATACATGCTTGCCATCATGCTGCTGACGGTGCTGCTTGAGATGACACCTACCGCCAGAATAGCTGTAGAATACCTCATCTACCGTATAGCGCTTGCCCTCGTGAGCTCCCTTACGGAAATACATAGGCGCCAGATCGGTGCCGCTGTAGCAGAGCAGAGTGTCGCGAAGCACAAAGATATCATCTACACGCTTATTGCCTCTTGTAACAAGAGAACCGCGATAAGCAGGCTTACCATGACGGGTGGTTTGGACGATAGACATACTGGCATTACCAGCTTTTACCCAAACAAACTTCCAATTGTAATACAGATTGTAAGTAAGGAACTCACCCGACTTGAAGGCTGTATTACGGAAGGTACACTGGGCAGACACCGTAGTGCTGACCAGAAGTAGCAATAATGCAATCCCGAATGATTTGATCGTTTTCATAACTCTTTATAATTTAGGAATGTACTCGATGCCAAGTTTCTTGGCACGTTGCGCATTCTGGTTCTTAACTTTCTTTTCTTTATCAGGCTTCTGCTTGGTAATGGCACCAGGCTTCTGACGGGAAAGTTCACGGGCCGTAGGATCCCAACTCTCGGTTAAATCCCATTTAGCCTTGCATTCTATCACGTCTGGATAGTAATACACCTCTTCTGCCTGTTCATCCTTATCATAGCAGCCTGCATCCCACTTGCCGTTGCCGTTGCGGTCTACTATCAGACGCATGTAATACTTCTCCGGCTTGAGATAATAGAATTCGGCTACTCCGTTCACTGCCTTCACTTCTTTCACCACCTGATCCTGCGCATTGAGTAGCTGAACGAGGAGCGGATGATTGTCGAAATCGTGCGTTACATTAATAAGCAACGTACCGTAAGTATCCAGGGAATTGACCTTGAAACCCTGTTTCACAGGTTTAGATACAAGTCCGTAGATGTCCTGGAATGCGGCAGAATCAACCTCCAGACTATATTCTATGTCCGGACGCCACTCGCCTCTCAGAATATACTTGCGGTTGCCCAGCGGCTTAAACTCCATCGGCGCCCTATACCATAGCGTATCATGCTTGGCATAGAGATGAATGCCTGCTGTATCGGCTTTGGCAAGCGGTGTATTGAAGGTGAAGATAACATTCTTGTCAGGATCGAGCTGAGAAGAGACACTCATCTGAACATCAAGCGGTTTTACAGCCATCACGCTATCATAAGGTTCACCCTTCTTCTTTAGTTTTTCCTGCTTCTTGGTCCATTTCTCCAGTTCCTTAGCCTGCGCCTTCATACGCTTTTCGTAAGGTTCCTTCGAAAGAATTTCGAGCGTATCAGTCTGGTTGCGGAGCACGCCCGTACTGTCTGTTATACGGTAAGTAAGCTCAATATTCAGCGTATCCTGGTTGACCAGCGCCGTATCCTTGAGCCAATAGGTAAGCGTATCGTTCTTCTCCGATTTTTCCAGAATAAAGGCATCTTTCTCATTAAAATTCAAGCCCTTGATCTGTGGCAGGATAGAATCACCATAACTGTAATAGAGCGAGAAGCAGTTGGCCTTCTGACGCTCTGCCTTGAGGAAGAAGCGGTCGGAAACCTGTTCGGTAAAGGCACGGAGCACTACATTATCCGGTAGAAAATGAGTATAATTAACCTGATCTATCGACTTGATATGCAAGGAATCAATCCATGTAGTATCCTGTCGCACATCCGGCTTGCTTGACGGCACGATAATATCATGAGAAAAAGCGAGTTTTTCGCTTTTCTGGCTGAATATATAGTTGCCATCCATATCCTGCAGGGCATAGATGCGGTAAGAGCCCGGAGCCACACCTTTTATGACGAAGCGACCACGGCTGTCGGTACGGCTTACACGCAGCATAGGCTTGGTCTTGAAGGCTGAATCGGCATGATCAGCGTAAAGACCTACCAGAATACCCTTGATAGGCTCCAGATTCTCTGATTCGAGCACATATCCCGACACCTCCATCGTATCGATGACCTCGCCGGTAGAGAAACTGTAGGTATAGTTTCCCATCGGATTGCCCTCGTTATTATCGCTGATGGCATCGGAAAAGTCGATGGTATAGGTAGTATTCGGCTTAAGCGAATCTACCAGAGAAATCTGAATATGCTTGCCCGAAGCCTTGATTTCAGGCACTTCGAGCTGCGGAGGCGAAACAACCACTTTCTCGGTAGGATTATCTACCTTGATATATTCGTCGAAATAGATATTCACCTTCTTCTGCTTCACATTTACGCCCTTATCAGCTGGCGAAGCTCCAATCACCTTAGGAGGAGTTTCGTCGAACCAACCACCATCCGGCTGTCCCATCTTGGCACAGGATACCAACATGAGGAAAGCTAAGACGTAGAAAGGCAGAAACAGTGAATTTGCCTTCAACTTGCTCTTTATGTCGTTCAATTGAATCATTCTTTATATCTTCTTAATATCGCAGCATTACTTCAACTTCAGGCGGAAGAAGCATACAGCTTGTTTTATTTGTTCATCATGAGCATCTCATCAATGTTCTTGCGGCTGTTGCTCAAGCGTGGAATCTTATGCTGTCCACCTAACTTGCCCTTGCTCTTCAGCCATTCATTGAAGAGTCCCGGCTTGGCCTTCACTATCTCCAGATGCTGGAGGGTAACGTCGTGAAAGCGCTTGGCCTCATAATCGCTGTTGATTTCCTGCAGCTTCTGGTCTAACAGACTGGCAAATTCATCGAGGCTGGCTGGCTCCTGAGAGAACTCTATGAGCCACTGGTGACGGCACTTGGCATTACTGTCCATATAAACCGGCGCAGCGGTATAATCAGAAACCTGAGCACCCGTCTTCTCGCAGGCATAAGCCAATCCCTTCTCAGCATTATCCATAATCAGTTCCTCGCCAAATGCATTAATAAAGTACTTGGTACGGCCGGTAATGACAAACTTATAAGGATTCTTGCTGGTAAACTGAACCGTATCGCCGATGAGATAGCGCCACAAGCCACAGGAGGTGGTGATGATCATAGCGTAGTTCTTGCCTACCTCAACACCCCAGAGAGGCACAACGGTAGGATTCTCGCTGCCGAATTCGTCCATAGGGATAAACTCGTAGAATACATCATAATCTATCATAAGCGACATGGCTGGGTCTGCCGGATCATCCTGCAGTCCGAAGAATCCCTCGCTGGCATTATAAGTCTCCATATAATGCATGTTCGGCGAAGTGATGAGCTGTTCATACTGCTTGCGGTAAGGAGTAAAGGCAATACCGCCATGGAAGAATACCTCCAGATTAGGCCATACCTCTTCCAGATGCTTCTTGCCGGAAAGTTCCATGACACGCACCAGCACACTAAGCATCCAGCTAGGAACACCCGAAATATTGGTTACGTTCTTATTCATCGTTTCGCAGGCAATAAGGTCGCGTTTCACTTCGAAATCGCTCAGGAGAGCAGTTGACTTCTTAGGAACACGCACCAGATTGGCAAGCGGATTGATATTTTCGATGAGGATAGCGCTCAGGTCACCCACCAGACTATCCGACACATTATAGTTAGGCGAATGGCTTCCACCTAAGATAAGGCTCTTGCCATCAAAGAGTCTGCTCTTCGGATTATTGCGCAGATAATAGGCTACGGCATCAAAACCTCCGGCATAATGAATGCCATGCAAGCCATCATGAGAAACCGGGATAAACTTACTCTTATCGTTGGTGGTGCCAGATGACTTGGCGTACCATTTTACCAGTCCCGGCCATAGAATATCCTTTTCGCCATGACGCATACGGTCGATATCCCCCTTCAACTCCTCGTAGGTATTGACAGGAATATTCTGTGCAAATTTATCATAACTGTTGGTGGTATTTAATAAATGCTTGACACCATATTCAGTATTTTTTCCTTTATTTATAAGGTGCATAAGCACTTTATGCTGCAAATGTTCTGCATCATAGACATACTTCTCCAACTCCTTCTGCCGAGGTTTGAAGACGTTACTTACTATCGTTGTTAAACTCATATCTAGATATATATCATTTAAGTAGATGCAAAAGTAAATCAAACTTTTGATATAGAGAAAGTTTTTACTATTTTTTAATACAAAAGGGTAAGATAAAGTATACAAAAAGGAAATATACAACACAAAAGACTCTCATAAGTGGCGATATTTACCATCTTATGGGAGTCTTCTGTTAAATCGTATTTTCTATCCGGAAAGAGATACAGTTTACTCATCGTTACCGAAAGCTGCCGCTTCGGCAGCGGCAATAATCTCTTCTCTTGATAATTCCTTAGGCTGAGCCGTGATGTCGCTCAAATCGAACTCATCACTCTCCTTCTTTTCATCCTTCATCTCGACCTGCACTTCAGTTTCCTGGGCAGTTTCGGCAGATTTCTCTGTGAAAACCTCCTCTTTGAAAACATTGATGTGCTTCTCCTCTACCGGTGCGTTTTGTGCATCAGCATCCTGCGAGATGATGAAATCGTCTTTCACTTCTGTGTTAGGCACGTTTTCAACAGGTTCCTCTTCCATCTTGGTGCGGTTAGCCTTAGCTGTGAACACAGCATCAATATACTGTGGTTCTTTGCGCAGTTTTTCCAAGCTAGTCTTAGAAGCCACCTGCTGGCTTTCCTTCTTGGAATAGCCCTTTCCTACTCCACCTTCAACACCTTCGAGTACAACCTGATAGGTGAAAATCGGGCTACCATTCTTGTCTTTTTGCTGGTCTAGCATAACGAAATCCAGCTTCACGCGGTTTTTCTGGCTCCATTCGATGAGTTTGCTCTTGAAGTTAACCTCCTTATAAGCCACCTTATCGATGTTTATCATTTGTGCCAGAATACGTTTCTGCATAAAATACATGCAGGCATCGTAACCACGGTCCAGATAAATGGCACCTACCAAAGCTTCGAACGCATTTCCTCCCATATAACTGTTATGAGAAGAACTGTGTCCATTAGAAAGAATCAGCTGGTTGATGCCCATTTCCTGTGCCAGTTTATTCAGCGTATCACGCTGCACTAACTTGCTTCGGGTATTGGTAAGGAATCCCTCACGCTTGCCAGGGAAATGCTGGTACACGATATCTCCTACTACAGCATCCAAAACCGCATCACCCAAGAACTCCAACCGCTCATTGTTCACTGGTTTTCCCTTAGAATTGCGGTGCATGATGCTCTTGTGCAACAGCGCCATCTTGTAGTAGCTGATGTCGTGAGGATAAAAACCGAGGATTTCATATAAAGACAAATAAAGCTCTTTATCCTTGCGGAAAGAGAGCTTTATCCTATCTATAAAATTATTCAGCATACTTCTTGAATACTACACAGCAGTTGTGACCGCCGAATCCGAAAGTATTACTCAATGCAGCACGAACCTCACGCTTCTGAGCTTTGTTGAAGGTAAAGTTCAAGTTGTAATCGAGCTCTGGATCATCATCACCCTCTTCGTGGTTGATAGTAGGAGGAACGATATCGTTCTTCACACTAAGAACACAAGCCATAGCCTCTACTGCACCAGCAGCACCAAGGAGGTGACCAGTCATTGACTTGGTAGAACTGATGTTGAGCTTGTAAGCTGCATCACCGAAGACAGCCTTGATAGCCTTAGCCTCTGAGATATCACCTACGTGGGTAGATGTACCGTGAACATTGATATAGTCAATGTCCTCTGGCTTCAGATTGGCATCAGCAAGTGCACGCTCCATAACGAGCTTAGCACCAAGACCCTCAGGATGAGATGCTGTGATGTGATAAGCATCGGCACTCTCGCCCTCACCTACCATCTCAGCATAAATCTTCGCACCACGAGCCTTAGCGTGCTCAAGTTCCTCGAGAATCAAGCAACCTGCACCCTCGCCCATAATAAATCCATCACGGCTTGCGCTGAACGGACGTGAAGCATGCTCTGGGTCATCATTACGTGTTGACAACGCATGCATAGCATTGAAACCACCTACGCCACAAGCGCAGATAGCAGCCTCTGCACCACCGCTAACGATGATGTTTGCCTTACCCAAACGAATCAGGTTGAAGGCATCAGCCAATGCATTGCTTGAAGAAGCACATGCAGATGTAGTAGTATAGTTTGGTCCGTGGAATCCAAAGTGGATGGAAATCTGACCAGAAGCGATATCTGCAATCATCTTAGGGATGAAGAATGGGTTAAACTTAGGACCATTCTCCTCGTGAGTACCATAGTACTTCACCTCATCCTCGAAAGTCTTGATACCACCGATACCTACACCGAATACAACGCCAACGTTGTTCAAGTCTTCCTTCTCAAGATCGATATTAGCATCCTTTACACCCTGCATGGCAGCAATCATAGCCAACTGGGTATAACGGTCAAGCTTGCGAGCTTCCTTACGATCAATCCAATCATTGATGTTCAGGCCTTTAACCTCGCAAGCGAACTTGGTCTTGAAAAGGGTTGTATCGAAATGAGTAATAGGCGCAGCACCGCTCTTACCAGCAAGGAGGCTCTCCCAAGTTTCCTCAGGAGTATTACCAACTGGAGTCACAGCACCGAGACCTGTTACAACAACTCTCTTTAATTCCATTTAGTATAATTTAGCTGCTAAATTACTTAGCGTTCTCCTCAATGTAAGAGATAGCGTCACCTACAGTAGCAATCTTCTCAGCCTTATCGTCTGGGATAGAGATAGAGAACTCCTTCTCAAACTCCATGATCAACTCTACAGTATCCAAAGAATCTGCACCAAGATCATTTGTGAAGCTTGCCTCTGGCTTAACTTCAGCCTCATCAACACCGAGTTTATCAACGATAATTGCCTTTACTTTGCTTTCAATTTCTGACATAATTGTAACTTTTAAAATGTTTATAAATCAATTTCTAATTAAAAATCTGAGTGCAAAGGAACACTTTTTTTTTGAGATAAACAAATATTTTGGCGAAAAAAGTGCATTATTGTGCACAAACACCCCCTAATTGTGCATATTTTTGGCATTTTTTTCCTTTTTTGTTGGTCGTTTCAGATTATTTTGTTACTTTTGTACGGTATTAATTAAACATTTAAATCCATTATGACATTTACAGAAAAAGCCAATAAGATATTTAATCAGGCGATAGCCGATTATCATATCAAAGACAACATTGATACACCAATCAATAATCCATACCAGGAAGGTAGCATCGAGAACTGCCTTTATCTGAAGTGCTGGATTGACACTGTACAGTGGCATTTCGAGGATATTATCCGTGATCCTCAGATAGACCCGGCTGAAGCACTCGTATTAAAGCGCAGAATCGACAAGAGCAACCAGGACAGAACTGACCTCGTTGAGCAAATCGATACTTACTTCCGCGAAACATACAAAGACGTGAAGGTTCTGGATGATGCACGCATCAACACTGAGAGTCCTGCATGGGCTGTTGACCGCTTGAGTATTCTTGCCCTCAAGATTTATCACATGAAGGAGCAGGTGGAACGCCCGGAAGCTTCGGCTGAGCACAAAGCGAAATGCCAAGCCAAACTGGATGTACTCCTGGAACAGCAGGTAGACCTTTCTACAGCTATCGACCAACTCTTGGAAGATATCGAGGCTGGACGCAAATACATGAAGGTTTACCGACAGATGAAGATGTACAACGATCCTTCAACAAATCCTGTACTCTACAAGAAATAAAAAAACAGATAGGAGAGCGCATATACCTTATTATATAATAAGAGGTATGGCTCTCTTTTTTCACCTTATATTATATATAGAAGAAAAAAACGATGAAAACTGAGCATATCCTGGTAATTAGATTTTCAGCCATGGGCGATGTAGCCATGACCGTACCTGTAATTCAATCTTTGGCCAAACAATACCCGAAAGTTAGAATTACTGTGCTCAGTCGTCCCTTTGCCCGTCCTTTCTTTGAAGACTTGGCTCCTAACGTTGGCTTTATGGAAGCTGATATAAAGGAGGAGTACAAAGGGGTGAAAGGACTCAACGCACTCTATCGCCGATTGATAGCCAAACAGTTTACAGCAATTGCCGATTTACATAGCGTGCTGCGTTCCGATTATCTGCGTATGCGCTTCAACCTGGATAACTTCAAGGTTGCACATATTGACAAACATCGCAAGGGAAAACGCAAGCTGGTAGCTTCTAATGGTAAAAAACTTGTGCAGCAACCTACATCGTTCCAAAACTATGCTGATGTTTTTGCACAACTTGGATATCCTATCCACATGGATTTCACATCTATCTATGGGGATGGAAAACAAGGAGATTTAAGTATCTTACCACAGGAGGTGTTCGGAGTAGGAGAGAACGCTATCTCACTAGAAGACAAGCACATAACAGAGCCGTGGATTGGTATTGCTCCCTTCGCTGCACACGAGGGAAAAATATATCCGATACAACTGATGGAAAAAGTTATCCAGCGACTTATCCACAATCATCCACACGCTCATATCTTCCTTTTCGGTGGAGGTAAAGACGAAACACCAGTGATGAACGACTGGGCTGAGAAGTATCCACAGCTCATTAACGCTTCTTCTCATCTTAACGGATTGAAACAGGAACTCATCCTGATTAGTCATCTGCACGTTATGGTGAGCATGGATAGTGCCAATATGCACTTGGCATCGCTTGTAAACACTCCTGTAGTAAGCATCTGGGGAGCTACCCATCCATACGCAGGTTTCATGGGCTGGCATCAGGATCCTGCCAATGCCGTACAGCTTGACTTACCTTGCCGCCCTTGCAGTATCTATGGTAACAAGCCTTGCGCTAGGGGAGACTTCGCATGTATGAAGAATATCTCTCCTGAACTGGTAACAGAAAAAATTGATTCTGTTTTGAACAAAAGATAGGGAATCAGAACTTCTATATATAATAATATATCAGAAACCTATATATAAATCAATACTGCGTTAAATTAATATTTAATCGTCTGTAAATCAATAACTTATATTAAGAAATTCTTATGAAAACTTAACTATAAAAAGTTGGTCAAGTCGCTGATTTTCAGTAACTTTGCAAATCACGACAAACGCAAAATTATATGAATACAGGACTTGACCAATATATGGATATCTTTAAAGATGCAGTTGAAGATTCGGCTGCAAAGTTAACAAAAAGTTTCGAGAAAATACTCATCGAGGTGATAATTTTGTTCATGGTAATACCAAGAAAGATAAATTTCACCCAAATGGGGAGGTATGGCTCGCATGTTGAGCAAACCTATCGCAACGCATTCGGCTTAAAAAAGTCGAAAAGCATTGACTGGCTCAAACTTAATGTCTCACTTGCCAAGCGCTTCTTTGGTAAACAGGGAAGATGGGCTATTGCCATTGATCCCAGCTACATCAGCAAAGCTGGCAAGAAGACTCCACATATCGGTCGTTTTTGGTCGGGATGTGCACAGTCTGTTAAACATGGTCTCGAAATCATGGGTATTGGCCTCATTGATATTGATGCCAAAGACTGCATGATGTTAAAAGCACACCAGTCGCTAAGTAATAAAGAACTGAGTCTTAGAAACAAGACTATGGTAGATTTCTATATCAGCGTCATTAAGCGTTACCGCAAGGAACTTCTTAAACTCTCAACCCTCATAGTTGCAGATGCTTACTTCTCTACAAGTACATTTGTTAATGGGATAAAGAAAGAAGGGTTCTCTTTGATAAGCCGCTTTCGTGACAATGCTTGTCTCTTTTATGTCTATGCTGGTCCACGTACTGGAAAACGTGGTCGCCCAAAGACCAAGGATGGCAAGATTGATATGAAGAATTTTGACCTCACTCGAATGGAGAAGATGGAGATGAAAGATATAGAAGGAACAGCTTATACTTTGATAGCCTATTCCAAGGCACTCAGGTGTAAAGTTAGACTTGTCATCTGGCAGATGCCGAATGGCAAGAAGAAACTATTCTTCTCTACAGACACCTCACTTTCGGGTGAAGAAGTACTTCTTTATTATAGAACCAGGTTCCAGATCGAATTTTGCTTTCGTGACGCCAAAGGCTATACTGGTCTTATGGACTGCCAGGCTCGCGATAAGTGGAAACTCGATTTTGCTTTCAATGCTTCGTTCACATCACTAAATGTTGCCAAGGTAACTATGAAGGAGATGGGAATGAAATATTCTATGTCTTCATTCAAGTCACTGATGACCAACATTTATCTGGTGAAACGAATTTTTAAAGCAAGCGGGTACACCCCGAACCGAACTTTAATTAGCAAGATTTTCAAAGATCTCTCGTGCTTACAGCGTATAGCTGCTTAGCACATTATTGAATTATTAACGAACTATTGATAAATAGGTATTGAATAGAAAAAAACAGATGAAAATCCTATAACCAAAACCAACCATATAAATAACTCAGACCAGAGAGCAGAATATCCTGATGGATTTCTGCTCTTTTTTGTTTTCCACAAAAGCGTGGATAAGTGTACGGAAAATCCCAATAATAACTTTTTAATAAGTTTGTAAATATCCACACATACCTATCTCAAACCAACAAAAAGAGGATATCCACATAGATATTATTAAGTTTTTAGAAACTTTTTCGCAGTTTTTGACCGAAAAAAGATATAAACTTATTAACTTTGCACCGAATTGGGGAAATGTTGATAAACCGGTTAATGCATTAAGAGACAAGAAAAAGATTTCAAAGGCCTCTGCGGATAAACTGGAATAAGACTTGGATAACGAAATACGCAAGTTTTTATGCAGAATGTTATCCACTTATCCACGGCATATCATCATCTCTATATTCTCTTTTAAAAAAATAAAAAATAAGAAATATAATATGAATGTTATGGTGAAAAAAGAATGGATTGAGAAAGGATACGTTGACGAACCTGTTGACGAAGCCTTGGACTTGAAAGCTGAAATCAGAAAGCTTTGCAAGGAGAAAGATGCTATTATCCTCGCCCACTACTATACGGTAGGTGAGATTCAGGACATCGCCGACTTTGTTGGCGACTCTCTGGCTTTGGCTCGTAAAGCTGCAGAAACCGATGCCCAGCTAATGGTTATGTGTGGCGTGCACTTCATGGCTGAGACATGCAAACTCTTGAGTCCTGACAAAATTGTGATCTGTCCTGACTTGAATGCTGGTTGCTCGCTTGCTGACAGCTGTAAGGCTGAGGATTTGAAAAAGTACAAGGAAGAGCATCCAGGATATAAGGTTGTGAGTTATGTAAACACCACGGCTGCAGTGAAGGCGCTAACTGATTGTGTAGTGACAAGCGGTAATGCCAAGAAGGTGATTGACAGTTTCCCACAGGACGAAAAAATCATCTTTGGTCCAGACTATAATCTCGGTAACTATATAAACAGCATTACAGGCCGCAATATGTTGCTTTGGAACGGTGGCTGCCATGTACATGAGAAATTCTCTGTAGAGGCTATAGTTAAACTGAAGCAGAAGCATCCTGAGGCTGTTGTGATGGCTCACCTGGAGTGTAAGGCACCAGTACTTGCTGTAGCTGATGTAAAGGGCTCTACAGCCACCATGTTGCATTATGCCCAAGAGCATCCTGAAATCAAGGAGTATATTATCGCTACAGAGGCTGGTATCCTGCATGAGCTGGAGCGTAATTGTCCTAACGTAATTTTCTATCCCGTACCTCCAGAGGTAAGCGAGGGTGGAGTAGGTTGCAGCTGCAATGAGTGTGAGTATATGAAGATGAATACGCTCAAGAAGATATATAATGCATTGAAATTTGGTTGGCCAACAGTTGAAGTGGCTCCTGAAATAGCGAAAAAAGCGATCAAACCAATAGAAAAGATGTTATCACTATCGTAGAATGATGTGGTGAAAATTATAAGATTAGTGGTAAAATTTGTTTTTTATGGGTGAAAAAATCATATTTCGCTACCATAAAATGTATAATTTACGACTTTATAGACAAAAATCGTCGTATCTTTGCATCAGTTAAAACAAACGGACGTTGTGAAACGTCATTTCATCATCTTTTACTTATACAAATAATATTAGAAAATTTAATCTAATTATAAAGATAGAGCGTTCAAGTGATTTGAATGCTCTATTTTTGTTTATATAGGATTTTCTCTTATTCCTCTGTATGCTTATCCGGATGGGAGAAATCTTTATGCCTTCATTCATTTATTTCTTGATAAGAAAGAGAAGTGCAATTCGTCCTACGTATGTACTTATCATCTTTCTGAACATCATATATTTCTTGGTATATTCTTTGTTCGGAAGAGGATATAATCCGTGTTTCCTTAATTCTCTGATCGCATGATTCAAGGATATCAATGAATGCTTCAAACGGATATTGTTAACCAGATAATCCATCGAGAGCTGGGCTATACGGCGGTTGAGTGCCTGGCGCTCTGCTACAGGAACCGTATCGAGCAACTTCTGAAGATGTAGAATCACCTCCAGTTTATTGTCCATGTGGATATCTATCTTATCCTTATTTTCTAATTCGCCAGGCGCGTATTTATCCACTCTATTATAATAAGGTGAGGTCTGAGTCTTGAATATTCGTTCTGCCCGTAAGAAGAGTTGTGGTGTAAATTCCTCGTCCTCGCCAAAACTGATGTTTGGTGAGAACAGCAAGCTACCCACAATGGCGCGGCGGAATATATAGGAACAGGCTGAGCCTAAAAGGGTATTGTTGTTGAGGTATTTTGTGCCGCTGATTGGGGTAGGGAGTTCGTAAGACGGTTCTCCTGTATCATCCTTGCTGAAACAGAATGTAACGATATCTGGATTATGGAATCTCACGATGTCAAGGCAATGTTCATAGGTTGGCTGAAGAAGATAATCATCTCCTTCTATAAACTGGATGTATTTCCCTTTGGCTAAGTACATGCCATAGTTGCGTGCCATACTGCTGCCTAAGCCGGGTATTCTTAAATAGAGCAGGTTATCCAGCAACTCTTTTATCTGGCTGGCTACCAGTTCATCGCTACCATCATCAACGAGAATTATTTCCCTCTCTTTGGCATTGAGCGAAAGCTGAAGGATACTATTGATGCATTCTACAAGATATTCCTTCTGATGGTTGCTTGTAGTAATGATGAAACTCACCAATGGTGAAGATATCTCTGATATTAATTCTTTCTGCATAAGTTATTCTTTTTTATGACTGCAAAGATAATAAAAAGATTTAATTTACGTATTAATAGTAGTACAAAAAACATAAAAATGGAAATAGTTTGTTCTACTGATAGTAAATATATCATGCCGACCGGTATCATGTTGACCTCTTTGTTTGAGAGCAACATAGGAGAAGTTGTCAATGTACATCTCTTGCATGATCAGAATTCTGCTGCATTATTGAATCCTATCAGAACCATAGCTGCCCGTTATCAGCAAACAATTCATTTCTATCTTATCAGCGATGAGATTTTCAAACATTTTCCAGTTGGTCTGGATTTTCAAGTAGATCATGTAGGAACTTCGTTTGCTACTTATTATCGTTTGTATCTTGCGGAAATTCTGCCTGCTGATATTGATAAAGTTATCTATCTGGATGGCGATATTCTGGTTGTGGATAAACTTGTTGAATTGTGGAATACTTCTGTTGAAAACTATGCAATTGCCGCTGTTCCAGATAGTTATAATAATAATATTGAACACTATAATCGCCTGCGTTATCCCCAATTTATGGGTTATTTCAATGCTGGTATGTTAATTGTCAATCTGAGATATTGGCGTGAAAAGCAGGTCCTTCTCAAATTCTTTGATTATGTGAAATCTAATACGGAAAGGTTGAGATGTCATGATCAGGATGTACTGAACTATCTGTTCAAGGATTCTAAGTTGGTATTACCTATCAGATATAATGTACTGAATGAGTATTGGTTTGATTTGCGTTATTCTCTTATCTCCTGGGAATTTGATGAACAGATATTGGAAGCTCAGGCTCATCCGGCCATCATCCATTTTACGGGTATTCCTAAACCATGGTATAAGAACTGCAAGCATCCATGGAAAAAAGAATTCGATAAGTATAAAGCGATGAGTCCTTGGCGTGATGAAAAAGAAAAGCGCTGGATGCCATTGAAGTTCTGTCTGGAGAAAATGGCCATAAAACTGGTGGTAAGCATGGGACTGCGCAAATCTGATTATATTGTAGAAAATAGGTATATTGAATTGTCTTAAGATTTCTGATATTCAAGTATCTTTTAAATAAGTATCATATAAAGTTATGAAGATTCTGTTGGTAGGTGAGTCTAGTTTGCTACATAATACTCTCAAAAAGGGATTAGTAGAACTTGGACATCAGGTAACGCTGATGTCCGACGGCAATGATTGGCACAACTCTCCTCGTGACATCGACTTGCGCCGTAATATGGAGCGTTATGGAAGATGGAGCGGGCTTATGGTGTTGTGGAAAATTGTTTGCAATCTTCATAAGATATGTGGAAATGATATTGTTCAGGTGCATAACTATCAGTTTGTGCCTTTGATGGGTTGGTGGAACATGCTGATATTCTGGTTTCTCAAGCTTACCAATAAGCGAATCATTAAAGGCTGTTTTGCCGATGACCCACATCTGTTCAGACAACAGGCCAAGGGTATTCCAGCTTATTCTGATACTTTTTGGAATGGTAAATTACAGAATATCGAGGAGAATAAAGAGCGTATGGCTTTTCATTTCATGCCTCAGTTTGATAAGTGCTGGCATACTGTATCTTATCATTCTGATGCTTTGATAGCCTGTCTTTATGAATATTACCTCTGTTACGATGTTTCTGAATTTCATAAAAAACTCTACTATATTCCTCTCCCGATGATAATTCCTGCTATAGATGAAAACAGGCAGAAAGGGAATGGTGAGGTTATCAAAGTGCTTGTAGGTTTACAACCTAAGCGCGAGTATCTGAAAGGTGCTTTAAAGATAGCTCATTTTGTAGAAATTCTGGCAAAGAAATATCCTGGTAAGATAGAACTCAAATATGTAGAAGGAGTAGCTTATGATGAATATTGCCGGATGCTGGATGAAGCAGATGTTCTGGTAGATCAGTTTTACAGTTATACTCCATCCATGAATTCGTTGGCAGCCATGGCACGTGGTACTGTGGTTATCGGTGGAGGAGAGGAAGAATATTATGAGTTCATTGGCGAAACAGAATTACGCCCTATCATCAATGTGAGTCCTGAGTATACTGAATCTCAGAATGTAGCAATCATCGAGCAGGCTTTCTTTACTTCTGGACATTTATCATATCTCTCGCGTCAAAGCATAGCTTTCGTTATGAAATACCATGATTATCGGAAGGTGGCAAAAGAGTATGAACAAATATATTTACAACATTTATAATATATTGAAATGCAGATTTTTAAATACTTTCTGAGATATATGAATACGAAGAAGGCTTTGTCTCGTTGGACAGTCTTTTATGTGGGATCCAGCGATTATAAATAATATCAAAAAAGCACTTCATTGTTCATTCCGTACTGATGAAATCTGTAATGTAGTATTTCACATATCCCAACTTAATACACCTTATTATCGGGACAAATATGATCTATTGAGTCCTTCTTTCGTACCCTTAGATTCTGTTTCACAATCGATGTACAATTAAGTATAACATCTCAATAGTTCTAGCCATTTTTGAAAGATGTTAAATTTAGAATATTACCTCAGTTCGGGATAACGAGCTCTATCTAAAGGCTTTATAATGTTTTTATATAAGGGACACAGAGGCTTGGCAACCATCTATATATCTTGGATGGTTGCTGAGACAAAATCCTCATGTAAAATATGCAATGTTAGAAAAGACTAAGCTGTTTCGTATCTTCGATAACGTATCCAGTAAGTGCCTTGGGCTTGTTGTCAAAGAAACAGTATGCCCCTAATGCAGAAATAATATTTATGATGAAATTCGCAACAGACCTGTGACGTGAATGTACTATCTGAGCCGTATTTTTCAACAGGTCATTAATCGTTTCAATGATGTATCTTTTGCGTAGCATCATCTTGTCATAGAACGGCATTAGTTTGTTCTTCATGTTCACTCTCAGTCCTGTTACCAACTGGATGCCTTCCTCAAAAAGCGAATCGAAGAGTTTTTGCGAGATATATCCTTTATCTGCAAACAGCTTACCATACAGACGTTTAGCCAACACATCGAATACCGTTGGATCTTTGTCGCTAACGTTTGCACCAGTGAGAACAAAAGCAATTATCTCACCTCTATCATTACAAGCCAGATGTAGCTTGAACCCATGACACCATCCCATTGTTCCCTTTCCGTTTGTGGCAATGCCTTTGAACACTTTGTTGGCATAACGCCTGAGATTGTGGCATATTGGTATCATGGTTGAATCAACAAAGGTTATACCTGTACATCTGCCAAAAGCACGGAGATTCAGGAAGAACATGAGAGGGAAGAATACGCGACTTTCAAGTTCTACAAAACGGTTATAAGACACCGCATTTGGAAAATATGACTTCAAAGTTCCTCTAATAAAGAATAGGTAATAATGCTTGAAGTTTCGGAACGAGCCGAAATGGAAATACAGCAAAATCGTCATGATTTCACTATCAGATAAAGAGGCTTTACGTCGTCTGCGCTTTACTCCATCTTCACCCAAAAGCAATTTTCCTGCATTTTCAGCATCAAAAACTTTGTAAAATTCATCAATAATACAAAATAATTCTGTAACTTTGTCCTTGGTAATCTCCATAATGATATCTTTTTATGTTTGTAACTAATTGGATTTCAACTACAAAGATACAAAAAATATCGGAGATTACCAACTTTTTTAGGCACTATTTCTTATCCCGAACTGAGGTAGAATATTGAATAGCCATGGTTTGAGCTTTCATACCCAGATTATGGCGTAGTGATTCTGAATTTATCATCTTGCAAATGGCTGTGATAAAAGCTTCATTATCATTTTGTCTTACGATAATACCATTTATTTCATCTCTAATAATTTCGTTAGCTCCATATTTAAAGTCGAAAGTAACAGAAGGTAAACCACATGCTTGAGCTTCTAACATTACAATACCTTGACCTTCATAATGTGAAGACATTACGTGTAAACTATAGTTAGGATATATTTCCATCATATTTTCTCCTCTGCCACACAATTTTACCTGTTTTTCCAATCCTAAACTTGTAATTTGCTCTTGTAATATATGGTAAAGTGAGCCGGTTCCATAAATATCGAGTTGCCAGTCGGGATATTGTTTGGCTACATTTTTCCAACAGGTAATCAATCTGTCAAATCCTTTCTGTTGTTCTAATCTTCCTACAGCAATAGCTTTTTTGCAACTGTAGTCTTTTACCTTTTGGTGAGGTATGTTGATAAAGTTGGGGATAACGTATACATTCTTTGCCGATTGAAATTCTTTAGCATCGTCATGAGTCAGACAAACTATGGCATCAGCTTTTCTTTCCATTAATCCGAATAGTGAGTGAAAAGGATTGAATGAACGTGCCAAATGTGATTCGTATATTCTTCTTGCCTTGGTATGACAAAGAGGTAATAACAAAGCTCCCAATGTAGTGGTAAAGAATACTACGTCGGGATTAATCTGTTTTATTGTTTTATTTAATCTGTAAGCTGCTAATAATAATGTAATTATTCTGCTTAATAGCTTATATACTTTATTTCTTGTCTTCTTGGCAAAAGGAACATGAAGATGAATCAGCCGGATACCTTCGTCTAATATATACTGTTGTTTCCGTTTATCTTCATACACAGAAATTACAGTAACCTGATGATGGTATTCTTGATAGAATGTATTAGCTTTCATAGAAACGATTTTTTCTACGCCTCCATTCTCAGAATAGTCTTCTATGATGTATACTATATTCATGTTTAATGAGTTGTTAATCCTTTTATTTTGTGTATAAGAAAAATAATGTTCTTTACTATAGATACTCTGAACATCAATCGTTTGTATAATGAATATCTACTTCCTTTTCCATTACAAGAAATGGTTAAGGAATGACGGCGGAAATAGATAAGTTTATCATCTATGAATTTTACCTTATATAGAAAGGCTGCCACATTTCCTATCCAGATATCATGCATGGGAATATCTTTAGGAAAAGGTAATGCTGCCTCTTTTACTCGTTTTGTAAATGCCATGCAGCACCCTGTATATCCGTTTTTATAGAGGATATTATATACTCTTCCACTTTTTATGTTCATTAATTGATAGAGCGATGGTGATGTAATTTTCAGATTTTCATCTGTTACTTCTGCATCGCTGATGATGCAGTCGTAATGTTGTAGCCATTTCAGACAGATTTTCACTTTATCATCTTTCCAAACATCGTCTTGATCTGCTAGAAATATATAGTCACCTTTGGCTTCCTTTAATGCATTTTCAAAATTGAGAGTTGGTGAGTGACGATAGACACCATCTATGATTTTTATTCTTTTATCGTTAAAACTCTTGATAATAGAAATCGTATTATCTGTGGAGCCATCGTCAGAAACGATGACTTCATCTTGGAGAGACAGCTGAAATAAGATAGAATTCAACTGCTCTCTGATATATTTCTCACCATTAAAGGTGGCTATACAAACTGTTATCATCGTATGATGGCTATTTTACAAACTGTTCCTTTCTCTCCTTCTTCTGTAGCAGTTTCTACCATATATATTCCACTTGCTACTTTTCTACCCTTCAGGTCGCAACCATCCCAGCTATAACTTCCACCGGTACTTTTACCTTGGTTTACGAGCGTACCATTAACAGATACTATCTTAATATCTGCATGAAAGCTTAGTCCTACAATATTAATACTGCCTGTATAATCAGGTTTTACAGGGTTAGGATAAGCGTAGACATTATCCTTTGTCATTTCTTCGTTTGTTGCTGTAACATCACTCATATATGAGCATAATCCCTGATCTGTTGCAAAATAAACCAAACCATTAGGCATGATGATGATGTCTTTTATTAAATTGGATGGTAATGGAGAATTCTCAGTAGTAAAGTGTTTCACTTCTGTATTACAATCATCGCTGATAACATATACTCCATTATTAGTGGTACCCATCCATTTTCTGTTACCTGCATCTACGGCTATACATCTTACTTCTACATTAGAGAGTAAATAGTCAGCATAATTTGTACCATCATTACGTGGTATTTTATGTTGGGTAAATTCACTGGATTCATTTTCTACGTTCATTTTTGAAAGATAGATAGGGCCTAATGTTGTTCCTAACCAGATATTACCAACTTTATCTTCTGTGGCACAAAGTACAAATCTTGGATTGAGGGCAGTTTTATCCTCGTTGATGAAGTTTGGACCATACTGAGTGATTTGATCCGTAGTTGGATCAAATGCATAGAGTTTACAACTTTCCCACCAGTTATTAATAAACCATAGTCTATTGTCATAACTTACATCAAAGAAGTTAATCATATTTCCATTATATACATCAGTTATTTCATTATGAGTGAATGCTGTCCATTCATCACTATTCTGTGTATATTTCCATATTGGATAATCGATATCTATATTTGAAGAACTGTTCAGTACCCACAGGTTACCTTCTTTGTCATATTTTATACCTGTTATCAGTAGATAATCGTCGCTATTTACGCAAGACTGTAATGGGGAATTGTTACGATTGTAACTCTTTATAAACTTCTGATTTTGAAATTCATATAGTCCACTTTTTGCACCAACCATAACATGACCTTCTTTTTTAGGATCAAAATCCATGCAGAGAAGGTCTATGTAATTATGACCTATCATTTGACTTGTAGGCTGTTCGAATTCACTCCAGGTATCACCATTCCATACATGTACTTCACCAGGATTGTTATAATCACCTTCTTGTGACCAACTTCCTGGTACTGCATATATAGTACCATTATTTAAATATAATTTGTGGAACCTGTTTGATGTAGGTCCGTCAGGACGTACGCCTTCTGTTTTATATTGGCGTTCCTGGTTTGTATCTACAGTATAATAGGTCAGTTTACCATCTGATGTTGTTGTCCACCAGTATTTAGAGTTTGAGTCGTATACGTTTAGATAATCTTCCGTAACCTTTATATAATCCCCTGTTCTGATCCAATTTCTTTTGTCTAGCAGATTATCTGTCAGTTTTCCACGAAATAATCCTGCACTCGCTGATGCTGCATAGAGATAATCGCCGTCTATATATGAATAGTTAACTTCGAAATCTAAAAGATAACTATTGCTGATACTTCCATCTTTTACATTTATTTTGATAATTCCTATACCTGTAGAAAGATAAGCATATTGCCCATAACAGTATATATGGTTGATATTTTTATTACCTGTCGTAGAATACTGATAGAAGTCAGAGATATTGTCAACATTACAATCTAACCCAAGCAAATCTATATTAGAATTGCTGTATGTGATAATTAGCTTTTTACATGTAGGATTATATCTGATATGACTGATATCTACGTCTGATAAATAGTTTGATTTGTCATATGTTTTTATACTACCATCTTTGATATTATATGAAAATAAACTACCTGATGCCAATGCAAAAGCAGTTTCTTTAGCAGGAGCTATTTCTGTAATATTATAATAACTGCGATACATAGTCCATGTACCTATCTGAGCAGATAACTTCGATAGGTACGAAAATAGAAATATTATGATAAATATAAAAGTTTTCTTCATAAAGTTCTGAATATAATAATATTGTTATAGTCTTCATTGGCTATTATTTAAAAGCCTAATACTATATTAACTGCAAATATAACTATTTATTGTTTTTATAAACAGATACTTATAGATATTTTTGAAGTTGATGCTGGATGGGTGAAACGATGGCTTTCTTTGCTATCCATGCTGTGAGGATAATAAAAGCGAGGGATAGGATGAATTGGAATTCTTGATGTGGATTTCCTTCTCCATATCGTTTAAGAAATATACTCTGTATGATGCGAAAGCAGAGATTATGACAGAGAAATATTTCAAAACTGATGCTGCCTAGCCATAGCAAGAGTTTATTATGGAATATCCTAATAAAACAACCTTTACCTTGATCTCTTGCTGTAAAATAGAACACGGTTATGGCTGATGGTATCCAATAAATAATGGCACAGCGAATGTTCGGATTGCAATGGATTGATAGGAAATACATTGCGATAAACAGCAATACCACTCCCATATCCGATAGGTTTACTTGCCAGAAAGAAGTTGAGTTTGTTATCTTATCTGCTATTTTTTTACCTTTTTCTGATCTGCATACTTTATATAAAAGGATACCTATCATGAAATCTATCATTCTGAATAATGGGTGGGCATAAATGTAGCCGGCTGAATAATCTGCTTGTGCACAGAGCGAGATACTGATATAAACTGTCATATATATACTTATTGTTGCTAATAAGTATAACCAGGAATGTCGCATAATCCAAGCGTATAAATACTTAAATATAAGATAGAAGAAGATAAGATCAGAAATAAACCATGTAGCTGCATTGAGATGAGCCATAAAGTCATGTGCCGGATACCAGGTTTGTATCAACAGCGAATGGGATAGAATCTGATACCATGGTAATATACGCCCTAATCGCCAATCCATTAATATGAGAATGGCGAGAATCAGAATATGAAGAGGATAGAGTTTGATGATACGGGAAAGGAAAAAATTTCTGTTTCCCAATACTTCTTTCTGTAGTTTTTCTCCTTTGCTTAAAGAGAGTACAAAACCACTGATAACAAAGAAAATGGCAACAGGAAACTCGCCCAAGTAATTGATTAAATCTTGGGATATGGGTAGGGTGGAATGCGAAATCACAATCATTAGGATAAGAATGAATCGCAGGGAATTGAGTGTCCTGATCATGATGCCTTTTCTTTGTTATAATGTTATTCTATTCTGTATTGAACAAGAATAAATCTTATTTCTTTTTCAAATACTCTACCAATTTAGCCACGGCTCTGGCTCTGTGGCTGATGCCGTTCTTGATTTCCTCACCCAGCTCAGCAAAACTCTGGTCATATTCTTCCGGAACGAAGATTGGGTCGTAGCCGAAGCCTTCGATACCATGCTTCTCGGTGGCGATATAGCCGTTTACGATACCTTCGAACTGGTGAATTTTCTTGATGCTGGTGCAGCCGCAAGGACATACATCCTGCTTCTCGATGTAGCAGATAACGGTGCGGAAACGGGCCTGACGGTTTTCCTTACCATCCAGTTCTCTCAACAGCTTAGCCATGTTAGCCTCACTGTCGTGGTCGGTACCCTCGGCATAGCGGGCACTGTGAACGCCAGGGGCACCATCAAGTGCCTCTACCTCTAGACCGGTATCATCGGCAAAGCAACTTACGTGGTAATGGTCATAAACATACTGCGCCTTCTGCAAGGCATTCTCTTCCAATGTGTTGCCTGTTTCAGGAATATCCACATCGCATCCTATCTCCTTCAGCGATACTACCTCGTAGTCGCTGCCCAGGATGTCGCGAATCTCCTGGAGTTTATGCTGGTTATTTGTTGCAAAAACTATCCTTTTCATAAGTTTATAATTTATAGTTAATAGTTTATAGGGCATTCTTGCAATAGTGCTTCTTGCTATACGGCAAAGCCGCTATAAACTTTTAACTTTTAATTGTTTTAATGTCTTTATCTTTGATTTTCACCTTCATCTCATCAAATCCCTCGCCATACACACCGATTACGGAACTCTGACTTACAAAGGCATTTGGGTCGATGATCTTGACGATACGGAAGATGGTGACGCTTTCGTTCTTCTTTGCTAGGATACAGAGCACCTTCATCTCGTTTCCCGTGTACCAGCCATGGCCATCGAGAATGGTTACGCCATGATCCATCTGCATACCGATGGCATTGGCTATCTCCTGATATTTCTTGCTGAATATCATAAACTGCACACTTTCTCGCTTGGCATTCATCACATAGTCGAGTACCAGGTTTTCTATCACCATCGTACAGAGACCGAATACTACCTTTCTAACAGCGTCTATCGTGGTAAACTCTGGTTTCGCATTGAAGACGAAGAATGAACTGCCCACGATGAGGAGATCCACGAAGATGAGCACACGGCCCAGCGAGATGTTGTGATATTTGTTGACGATGGCAGCAATGATATCCGTTCCACCTGTACTTCCATTATGCAGAAAGACGATGGCGAGTGATAAGCCCGTAAACAGACAGCCGATGATGAGCGACATGAAGTCCTGTCCCTCTCCCAATATCTGTACCATCTTGCCATCTTCACCTATCATCCAGTCTTGCGCCAGAGCCAGGAATAGGGAGAGCATGATGATGGCATAGATGGTCTTCACCATGAATTTGAATCCCAGTATCTTCAGCGCGGCAAGCAGCAAGGCGGCATTGATGAGAAAATAAGACAAATAGATAGGTATCCCCGTGCCGTAGTAAATCACGGCTGCGATACCCGTTACGCCACCCGTTACTATCTGGTATGGAAGCAGAAAGATGGTCCATCCAAATGTGTAAAGCAAGAGTCCAAGGGTGATGTAGAAATAATCCTTGCACTCATTCTTAATTGTTTGACTGATTGCTATTTGCATAATATTTTCCTCGTATTTTTAAAGCACAGAAGGTCGCCCATTTTTAGATGAGACGACCTTCTGTATATTATCAATAATTACTTTTTCAACACAACGTTGACAATCTTCTTTGGTACGATGATCACCTTCAACACGTTGAATCCTTCCAAGTACTTCTGGCTCTTCTCGTCTGCCAATACCTGCTTCTGGATTTCCTCGTTAGGAGTATCTACAGGGAAAGTCATCTGGAAACGAGCTTTACCATTGAAGGAAATAGTGAGCTGCATATCGTTCTCCTTCAGATACTGCTCATCATACTTAGGCCATGCTGCATCGCAAACGCTGCCCTGCTCGCCAAGTGCTGCCCACAACTCTTCTGCGATGTGTGGAGCGAATGGAGCGATGAGGATGACGAGGTCTGTGAGCAGTTCCTTGTTGCGGCACTTCTGCTGACCGAGTTCGTTCACGGCAATCATGAAGGCTGAGATAGAAGTGTTGTAAGAGAACTTCTCGATATCCTCGCTTACCTTCTTGATGAGCTTGTGAACGCTCTTCAGGCTCTCTGGCTTCGCTGCCTCGTCGGCTGAAGGAAGGAAGTTGTCGGTACGGTTCTCGTAGAACAGACTCCAGAACTTCTTCAGGAAGCGGTGGCAACCGTCGATACCATTGGTATCCCAAGGCTTGCTTGCCTCTACAGGACCCAGGAACATTTCGTAGAGACGCAGGGTATCAGCACCATACTTCTCAACAATCATATCTGGATTTACCACGTTGAACATACTCTTAGACATCTTCTCGATAGCCCATCCGCAGATGTACTTGCCATCTTCCAGGATGAACTCAGCGTTCTGATACTCAGGGCGCCAAGCCTTGAATGCCTCGATATCCAAAACATCGTTGCTTACGATGTTTACATCTACGTGGATAGGAGTTACGTCGTAATCCTTCTTCAGATTCAAACTTACGAATACAGGAGCCTTGTCGTGGTCATCGCTGTTGATGCGGTAAACGAAGTTAGAACGGCCCTGAATCATGCCCTGGTTCACCAGCTTCTGGAATGGCTCTTCCTTGCAGCTTACGCCGAGGTCGAACAGGAACTTGTTCCAGAAACGGGAATAAATCAAGTGACCGGTAGCATGCTCGCAACCACCTACGTAGAGGTCCACGTTCTGCCAGTACTCATCAGCCTTCTTGCCTACGAGTGCCTCATCGTTGTGAGGATCCATATAGCGCAGGTAGTAAGCAGATGAACCTGCGAAACCTGGCATGGTGTTGAGTTCCAGTGGGAATACGGTCTTGTTATCTACGAGGCTCTTGTCAACCACCTCTTTCTTCTCGGCATCCCAAGCCCACTTTTTGGCTCTGCCCAATGGTGGCTCGCCAGTTTCTGTTGGCTTATAGGTCTCAATCTCAGGCAATTCGAGTGGCAAGCACTCCTCTGGAACCATCTGTGGCATTCCGTCCTTGTAATATACAGGGAATGGCTCGCCCCAGTAGCGCTGACGGGAGAAGATGGCGTCGCGGAGACGATAGTTTACCTTTACTCGGCCGATGCCCTTCTCGGTAACAAATTTCTTGGTAGCTGCGATAGCCTCCTTCACGGTGAGTCCGTTCAGAGAGAAGCCATCCATGCTGCTCTTGCCTGCTACAGGTGAGTTGGTTACGATGCCTTCCTTGGCATCGAAGCTCTCCTCTGAAACATCAGCACCCTTGATAAGAGGAATGATAGGCAGGTTGAAGTGCTTGGCGAAGGCGTAGTCACGGCTATCGTGAGCTGGCACAGCCATGATGGCACCTGTACCATATCCTGCCAATACATATTCTGAAATCCATACTGGGATTGCCTCGCCAGTGAATGGGTTGATGGCGTAGCTTCCTGAGAATACACCGGTTACGCTGTGGTTAGCCATACGGTCCAACTCAGTACGTTTCTTCACGTAGTCGAGATATTTCTCTACCTCTTCCTTCTGCTCGGCAGTAGTTACCTGCTGGACATATTCGCTCTCTGGAGCCAGAACCATGAAGGTTACACCAAACATGGTATCGGCACGGGTGGTGAAGATGGTGAACTTCACGTCGCTGTCCTTTACAGAGAATTCAACTTCTGTACCCTCAGAACGGCCAATCCAGTTTTTCTGGGTTTCCTTGATACTGTCGCTCCACTGGATGGTCTCCAAACCGTCGAGCAGACGCTGAGAGTAAGCAGATGTTCTCAGGCACCACTGCTGCATCTTCTTCTGGATGACAGGATAACCGCCACGCTCACTTACGCCGTTTACTACCTCGTCGTTGGCAAGCACAGTACCCAGGCCTGGGCACCAGTTAACCATGGTTTCGCCGAGGTAAGCGATGCGGTAGTTCATCAGAATCTGCTGCTTCTTCACGTCGTCGTAGCTGTTCCACTCCTCGGCAGTGAAGTCAATCTGCTCGTTCTGAGCCACGTTCAAGTCAGCAGAACCCTTCTCCTCGAAGCGCTTGATGAGCTTTTCGATAGGCTGAGCCTTCTGGCAGCTGTTGCAGAAGAATGAGTTGAACATCTTCTGGAAAGCCCACTGAGTCCAATGGTAATACTTAGGGTCGCAGGTACGAACCTCACGGTCCCAATCGAAGCAGAAGCCAATCTTGTCGAGCTGCTCGCGGTAGCGGTTGATGTTGGCTACGGTAGTAACCTCTGGGTGCTGACCGGTCTGGATAGCATACTGCTCAGCAGGCAATCCGTAAGCATCGTAACCCATAGGGTTCAGTACGTTAAATCCGTTCAAACGCTTGTAGCGTGCATAGATATCGCTAGCGATATAACCAAGTGGGTGACCTACGTGCAAACCTGCTCCTGATGGATAAGGGAACATGTTGAGCACATAGAATTTCTTCTTGTTTTCATCCTCTGTCACCTTGTAGGTCTTGTTCTCGACCCATTTCTGGTGCCATTTCTTCTCGATTTCTCTGAAGTTGTATTCCATTGTTTTATCTAATAATTATGTTTCTTTTCTTAAATATAATAAGGTGTAACCCTATTCAAGGTGCAAAATTACATTTATTTTGGCACATAACAAAATAAAATGCAAGTTTTTTATGAATTTAATGTCTTAGCATGCACACACTTCATGTTCTTTTCCAGCTGGGCGGTAGAGCTGGCTCCTACCAATACGCTGGTTACACCTTTCTGCTGCAATATCCAGGCAAGTGCCATTTCGGCGAGTGTTTCGTCTCTTTCTCCTGCTTCTGCGTTCCATTTCTTGAGCTGTTCCAGCAGTTCTGGAGTTAGAGCAGAGTGTTTCAGAAAATGCTCTTTTGCCATACGGCTGTCTGCCGGTATTCCGTTGAGATATCGGTCGGTGAGAAGTCCCTGTGCCAGGGGTGAGAACGAGATGAAACCGATGCCGTTTTCTGCGCAATAATCTAAGGTTCCATTCTCTTGTGGCGCATGGTCGAGCATGTTGAGTCTGTCCTGGAAAATGAGCAGCGGACAGTCGCGCTCCTTCAGATATTGGTCAGCAAACTTCAGGGCTTCCAGTGGCCAGCGGCTGATGCCGAGATAAAGAGCTTTGCCTTGCTTCACGATGTCTACCATGGCTTGAAGGGTTTCTTCGAGCGGTGTGTTCGGATCGTAGCGGTGGCTGTAGAAGAGGTCAACATACTCGAGATTCATTCTCTTGAGACTCTGATTCAGACTGGCCATCAGATACTTACGTGAACCCCAGTTGCCGTAAGGACCTTCCCACATATCATAACCTGCTTTGGTTGAGATAAAGAGTTCATCGCGATAGGGCTTGAAATCATCTTTCATCAGTCTGCCCATTGTTTCCTCTGCACTTCCGTATGGAGGTCCATAGTTGTTAGCCAGGTCGAAGTGGGTGATACCATGGTCGAAGGCATAGTGAGTGATGGCACGACTTCTTTCGTAAGAATCTACCTCTCCGAAGTTGTGCCAGAATCCCAAACTTATTTTAGGCAGCAAGATACCACTCTTGCCGCATCTCTTGTAGAGCGCTTCTGCATCGCTATAGCGATTGGCGTCAGCATGATAAATACCTTTAATGTCCATTATTCCTTATATTTTTTATTACAGCGAAGAGCCTGAAACTCTTCACTCTTCACCTTTCCTTTGTAAATGCCTATAAACAAGGCATTTGGCGTGGTGAAGAGTTTTTGTTCACTCTTCACCCACTCTTCACCACTCCTCACCGGTATGTGGTTAGGAGCCTGCCGGCTCTTCCTTTTCTACATCGCAAAGGTAACCTGAAATCTGCATTTTTCAATCTCTATGTCCAATGTTCTAGCTGTTCTGAAGAAACTATCTAAAGTAAGCTTCATATAGTCCTCCAGGTCTGGTATCTGCGGAACTAGCAGTAAATTCTTCTTTATATGTACAGCCACGTCATCAGAATCAGTAATTCCATATATTACGGAGACAGATCCTTTTGCATTAATGTCATTCACCACCTGACGTACCCTAGCAAACTCATCAATGTCGAATTTGGAAAAGCTATGGAACCAAGGCCATATCAGGTTTATGAACTTACATTCATTAATTGCTTCCATCAAAAAGAAGATTCCCTGATACTCAAACTTTATCCGCCCTTCCTCTATCTCTTGCGGAGTACAGCCCATTTCCTTTAACAGTTTATCCATACATCCGATAAGAATGGAGATAAGTATATATCCCAACCGTATTGCCTTATAGAAATTTCCTGACCGCTCCATTATTTTGATGACATTGATTTTTGAAACATGAATAAAAGTTTATCTTTTTCGTTCATGCGGATATTATCAGAATAATCGCCTTTTGTTATTTGATACCCACATGGCTTAACCATAAAAACGCCTAAGCCCTTAGTGTATGAACTTACTTCTGAGGCGTAGTCTTTACTTGTATTTAATGGAACTTTCCCTTTAATATGACACCACTCATTATTGCAACTGATGTCTTCAATCTCAGACATCAGTTTTTGCAAATCTGTAATAGCTTTGGAACTTGCCGCTTGGGGTATCTGCAACTCAAAATAGAGCATCGGTTCGAGAATGTCCACACCTGACTGTTGCAAGGCCAGCCTGAAGACATAAGGGGTCAGCTGTCTGAAATCAGCAGGTGTACTTACCGGGCTATAATACTCGGCTTGAGTAAAAGTTACTTTCAGATCAGTCACTTCCCATCCATGTAAACCAGATTGGCAAGACATACGAATCCCTTCAAAAACGGCATTTTGAAAAGAATGGTTCAGATAACCATAGGAGATGTCACTTTCGATTTGCAACCCTGTCCCTAACGGCAAGGGTTCAAGCGTCAGCCCTATTGTGGCCCAATAAGGGTTGGGTGGCACTTCGATCTGAATAATCTTATTGACCTTTTTTACAGGTCGTTCTTTGTAGATAGTCTTGATCTCATCAAAATGGACCTTTACGGAAAATCGTTCTTCCAGCAATGTCTGTATGATTTCCTTTTGGGTCAAACCATATAACGAGATTTCCAATTCATCACTATATGAGTTTATGGAAAAGGACAAAGACGGGTCTTCAATCCACAATGTATTCAGAGCGGATATCACCTTGCTTCTCTCTTCGGGCTTGTCTGGTCGGACGGAGGATTTGAGAGCGGGATGCTGATGAGATAATCCTTGAATCAAACAAGGTTTAGCGCCTAAATAATCTCCGATTCGAAAATCTTCCATATCTTCTACAATCGCGATATCATTGGCACCCACTTCATCAACATTTATCTCTCTGCCCTGATAAATAGTTTTTAGATTTTTAATCTTGATGAATTTTTCCGAATCATTGATTCTTACAACGTCTCGAAGTCTCAGACTTCCGTCAATT
The DNA here is from genome assembly GCF_019249795.2 of Segatella copri. Lineage (NCBI taxonomy): Bacteria > Pseudomonadati > Bacteroidota > Bacteroidia > Bacteroidales > Prevotellaceae > Segatella > Segatella copri. The sequence goes on along the minus strand of NZ_CP156891.1, from coordinate 2,109,394 downwards.
ATTTTTAGAAAACTTCTTTTATGTCCTTTGGGGTCATGCTCTATCTTATAGAGATAAGCTGATAGTCTGTTTGAGACCGATGCCGGAGGAAGTATAAAAGAAGAGATGGCGTCCAACAACTCATTGATACCGATATTGAACATTGCTGATCCATGTAGTACCGGATAGACTTTGGCTTTTGCCACAAGAGCGATTATCGTATTCCAATAATCAGCCGGTGAAATTTCGCTATCCGCCAAATATCGTTCCAATATGTTGTCGTCATGGTCGCATACAAATTCTTTGTATTCTTCCTTTATATATGTTTGGGAGCAAACTGGATAAACCGATCCATCGACAACAGTTTGCATACACAGGACATCTTGCGACAGATTTGTTTTTATATCCAGATACAAACGCTCCAAATTCACACCGGCACGGTCAATCTTATTGATAAATATAATTGTCGGGATTTGCAGCTTCTGTAAAGTATTGAACAGCAACTTTGTCTGCGCTTGTATGCCTTCCTTTGCGGATAAGATGAGGACTGCTCCATCAAGCATTTTGAATGTCCGCTCCACTTCCGCAATAAAATCCATGTGTCCCGGAGTGTCAATGATATTGCATTTCACCCCGTTCCAGATAATAGATGTCGTAGAAGCCCGGACAGTAATTCCTCTACGTTTCTCTATATCCATAGAGTCTGTTATGGTGTCACCATTATCCACACGGCCGCACTTTTCCGTTGCTCCACTGGCAAACAGCAGATTCTCGGTTACGGAAGTTTTTCCTGCATCAATGTGAGCAAGAATTCCTAAATTTATAATATTCATTTGCAATACTGCGTTAAATTAACATTTAATCGTCTATAAATCAATAACTTATATTAAGAAATGCTTATGAAAACTTAACTATAAAAAGTTGGTCAAGTCACTGGTTTTCAGTAACTTTGCAAATCACGACAAACGCAAAATTATATGAATACAGGACTTGACCAATATATGGATATCTTTAAAGATGCAGTTGAAGATTCGGCTGCAAAGTTAACAAAAAGTTTCGAGAAAATACTCATCGAGGTGATAATTTTGTTCATGGTAATACCAAGAAAGATAAATTTCACCCAAATGGGGAGGTATGGCTCGCATGTTGAGCAAACCTATCGCAACGCATTCGGCTTAAAAAAGTCGAAAAGCATTGACTGGCTCAAACTTAATGTCTCACTTGCCAAGCGCTTCTTTGGTAAACAGGGAAGATGGGCTATTGCCATTGATCCCAGCTACATCAGCAAAGCTGGCAAGAAGACTCCACATATCGGTCGTTTTTGGTCGGGATGTGCACAGTCTGTTAAACATGGTCTCGAAATCATGGGTATTGGCCTCATTGATATTGATGCCAAAGACTGCATGATGTTAAAAGCACACCAGTCGCCAAGTAATAAAGAACTGAGTCTTAGAAACAAGACTATGGTAGATTTCTATATCAGCGTCATTAAGCGTTACCGCAAGGAACTTCTCAAACTCTCAACCCTCATAGTTGCAGATGCTTACTTCTCTACAAGTACATTTGTTAATGGGATAAAGAAAGAAGGGTTCTCTTTGATAAGCCGCTTTCGTGACAATGCTTGTCTCTTTTATGTCTATGCTGGTCCACGTACTGGAAAACGTGGTCGCCCCAAGACCAAGGATGGCAAGATTGATATGAAGAATCTTGACCTCACTCGAATGGAGAAGATGGAGATGAAAGATATAGAAGGAACAGCTTATACTTTGATTGCCTATTCCAAGGCACTCAAGTGTAAAGTTAGACTTGTCATCTGGCAGATGCCGAATGGCAAGAAGAAACTATTCTTCTCTACAGACACCTCACTTTCGGGTGAAGAGGTACTTCTTTATTATAGAACCAGGTTCCAGATCGAATTTTGCTTTCGTGACGCCAAAGGCTATACTGGTCTTATGGACTGCCAGGCTCGCGATAAGTGGAAACTCGATTTTGCTTTCAATGCTTCGTTCACATCACTAAATGTTGCCAAGGTAACTATGAAGGAGATGGGAATGGAATATTCTATGTCTTCATTCAAGTCACTGATGACCAACATTTATCTGGTGAAACGAATTTTTAAAGCAAGCGGGTACACCCCGAACCGAACTTTAATTAGCAAGATTTTCAAAGATCTCTCGTGCTTACAGCGTATAGCTGCTTAGCACATTATTGAATTATTAACGAACTATTGATTTGGATTAAGCAATAATATACTACATTAGATGCGTTGTCGAAACGCACCTTTTAATACCTCCTCGTAGCATGTGAGAACTACAGGATTACTAACTCGTATTAATATGTATATTATTACTGCCGCATAATGATTACAAAATTACACAAAAAAAATATATCTAACAAAAGTTGGAGGATTTTTTAACTTTCCTTAATTCCGCAACACTATAATTTAACTTTATTTATAAGTTCCTGAGCAACAAAAAGTTGCCCAGGATTTTGCCATGTCAGAATTTTCACTTATCTTAGTGTTGCAAAAAGAAAACAAGCAAAACTCTAATATGACATGGCAAAAATACAAATTAAATCTGAGAAACTCACACCTTTTGGAGGAATTTTTTCAATCATGGAGAAATTTGACTCCATGCTTTCACCCGTTATCGACTCAACACTGGGTCAGAGATGCAGCAGTATCTTCGGATATCAGTTCAGCGAGATAGTCCGTTCGCTGATGAGCGTTTATTTCTGTGGCGGCTCATGCGTGGAAGATGTAACGTCACAACTGATGCGCCATCTCTCGTATCATCCTACCCTTCGTACATGCAGCTCTGATACCATCCTCAGAGCCATCAAGGAACTGACACAGGAAAACATCTCCTATACTTCCGACCAAGGCAAGACCTATGATTTCAATACTGCAGACAAACTCAACACATTGCTTATAAACGCTTTGGTTTCTACAGGCGAGTTGAAGGAAATTGAGGAATACGATGTTGACTTTGACCATCAGTTCCTTGAAACGGAGAAGTATGATGCAAAACCGACCTACAAAAAGTTCCTCGGCTACAGGCCTGGCGTATATGTTATCGGTGACAAGATAGTCTATATCGAGAACAGCGATGGTAACACGAATGTGCGTTTTCATCAGGCAGACACCCATAAGAGATTCTTCGCTCTTCTGGAATCCCAGAACATCCGTGTAAATCGCTTCAGGGCAGACTGCGGTTCCTGCTCGAAGGAAATCGTCAGTGAGATAGAGAAGCATTGCAAACATTTCTACATCCGTGCCAACCGATGCAGTTCGCTCTACAATGACATCTTTGCTCTGAGAGGATGGAAGACGGAGGAGATTAACGGCATCCAGTTCGAACTCAATTCCATTCTCGTTGAGAAATGGGAAGGCAAGTGCTATCGTCTTGTCATCCAGAGACAAAGACGCAACAGTGGCGACCTTGACCTGTGGGAAAGCGAATACACTTACCGTTGTATTCTGACCAACGATTACAAGTCATCGACAAGGGACATTGTTGAATTCTACAATCTGCGTGGCGGCAAGGAACGTATCTTTGACGACATGAACAACGGATTCGGTTGGAGCAGGCTCCCCAAGTCATTCATGGCGGAGAATACTGTCTTTCTTCTGCTTACTGCATTGATACACAATTTCTACAAGACCATCATGAGCAGGCTTGACACCAAGGCTTTTGGGCTCAAGAAAACGAGTCGCATAAAGGCTTTTGTCTTCAGATTCATCTCCGTACCTGCCAAGTGGATCATGACTGCAAGGCAATACGTGCTGAATATCTACACAGAGAACCGAGCTTATGCAAAACCCTTCAAAACAGAATTCGGATAAGAATCCTTTCTTTCCGGTTTGAATCTGCGTATTACCTCAAGTCGCATCGTGGGGTAAGGGGATGGTGGCTACATATTGATGTTGTGCTGTTGCTTTTTACTGAAAGCTGCTACTAACGACTCATAAATCTACCCTTAATCGTGTATTGGATGATAGTTGCGGATTTTAGGGGTAATAAAAATATTCAATATAATCGTTGTATTGAATAAAAATTATATTTTTTTCGATATGGAAGAGTAAGTGGGGATGTAGTAAAGGTCGATTGGTTATGGAAAAACATTCTGTTATATGTTTGATATACTTTATCAAAATACACTTTTAAGGACGACTTTTTGTGACTTTCTACACTTTTAAGGACGACTTTTTGTAGTTTTATACATTTTTAAGGACGACTTTTTGTACTCTTTGAAATAAAAAATGTATCTTTGCATTCAGAAATATCAAATAATCAGATAGTTATGAAGAGAAATGCCATCAAATACCTATATCAATGGAAAGCAAGCAACGACCGAAAGCCGTTGATTATGCTTGGAGCCCGCCAGGTTGGCAAAACCTGGCTGATGCAGGAATTTGCCAAAGAGGCCTATACCCGTAGTGCGTATGTAAACTTCGAAGACAATGAAATGCTCCGGGAAGTTTTTGCACATGACTTTGATATTCCCCGTATTATCAATAGCATACAATGGAGTACAGGAGTTTCTATTGATGAAAATACGCTTATTATCCTTGATGAGATACAAGAAGCACCCAGGGGTATCACCGCATTAAAGTATTTTGCAGAAAAAGCACCTCAATATCATGTCGTAGCTGCAGGTTCATTGCTCGGAATTGCGATGCATCAGAATGACTCTTTTCCTGTAGGTAAGGTAGATTTCATGCATTTATATCCCCTCACATTCTTTGAATTTCTAGATGCAATCGGTGAAAGCCGTATGGTAGAACTGCTGATGTCAAAGGATTGGAATATGATAACCATGTTCCGGAATAAATTTGAGGAATGCCTGCGACAGTATTATCTGGTCGGGGGAATGCCGGCTGTAGTACAGTCTTTTGCCAGCGAGGGAAATCTGTCTGAAGTCAGAAGCATTCAAAAAGGAATCCTTGAAGCGTATGAGCGTGATTTTTCCAAACATGCTCCGGCCATAGAAGTTCCACGTATCCGAATGGTATGGAAATCCATCCCATCCCAGCTTGCCAAGGAAAACAAGAAATTCATCTATGGTGCCGTAAAGGAAGGAGCCAGAGCAAAGGATTTTGAACTCGCTATCGAATGGCTGAAAGATGCAGGGTTGATTTATAAGGTAAACCGTTGTAAGAAAGCCCTGTTGCCATTGGCTGCATACGAGGATTTTTCTGCTTTCAAGTTATTCCTGTCTGATGTGGGACTGATGGGAGCCATGAGCAATATTCCTGCCCAAAGCTTGCTGGAAGGAAATGTGCTGTTTTCAGATTTTAAGGGGGCGCTGACAGAGCAGTATGTCCTGCAGCAGCTTAAGGAGAAATCTTCCTTGTCTATCTATTATTGGTCGGCAGAAAATTCACGTGGTGAAATAGATTTTCTAGTGCAGGATGAAGAAAGAATCATTCCGATAGAAGTAAAGGCTGAGGAGAATTTGCAGGCTAAGAGTTTGAGGGTGTTTGTAGAGCGCAATCAGGGATTGAAAGGTATGCGCCTATCCATGTCACCTTATAGAGAGCAGGATTGGCTTGCCAATTATCCATTATATTCCGTGTCTGCAATATTTGGATAATTATATAGGTATAGTATGCAGATAATCAGCGCTAACGTGCTTTTTTCATACCATTAGCGCAGATTATCTGCGTGTTTTGGTCTTTTTATTTAATACAGAATCATCGGCAAGAAGGGATAAACAGGGGCTATAGTTTCTTCAGTTTGGCCCCATTGATTTGTTAGATGGCTAATATAAAATACATTTTTAAGGACGACTTTTTGTGCTCTTTGAAATAAAAAATGTATCTTTGCATTCAGAAACATCAAATAATCAGATAGTTATGAAGAGGTTACTTCATTAAAATTGATTTGTTATTGTAGCCATAGCCGATAATCTTTACATCTACTTTTGAATGGATTAAAGTTGGTGAACCTTGTATCTTGTATTGGAAGTAGATTGTATCTATTTTCTCTGTTGTGGCTATTTTGAGAGTTTTAACTTGATTGAATATTTCCATTGTTATCTTTTTGAATTTTTTATTGTCGCAAATAACCACTCTTTTTTTTACAATATATCCTTGTTGGTCTGTCTTGTACTCAATAGCAACGTATGCCTCCAAATTATTTTTTTGAAACTCAATAGGATATTTACATTTTCTTTTCAATTCGTTTATAAACAACTCTTTATTTCTATAGTCAGGATTACCTGTGCTTACTTGGCATACATCAAATAGTTGCGGAGATGTTCCCACAAGAGACACATTAGTATTGGAGTTGCATGAACCAAATACTACCAAAACTGTCAATAATATAATACCCACTAATTCCTTCATCTTTATTCTATATGATTTTATCTATGACTCCACTTTAAAAGTGGATTTAATATATGCCTTGGAAAGCCTTTATGCAATCCTCGGCGTTAACTAACTCTGACAACGTAGAACACACCTTGTTTCGGTTTTGCGTTACCCTCGTCCAATCTGCGAAACACCTCGTCTATGCGCTTATTGGTTGCTTCAATGTGCTTATCGGTATCTTGTTGATGTTGCAGGATTTCCAACTGATGATATTCCATCGTTTCCAAACGACTAAAAACAGAAGCATTGTTTACCATAAAGTGACGCATGGAAACAAATGCTCGCATGATCTGAATATTAACCTCAATAGCTGTTTGTGAACGAAGAACGCTACTAAGCATTGCCACGCCTTGCTCTGTAAAAGCATAAGTTGAATAGCTGTTGCCGCCTCTTCCATTTGAGATCACAATTTGTGACCTCAAACATTCTTCTCTACTCAATTCAAAACGAAAATCATCGGGAAATCGCTCCATATTACGTTTTACAGCTTGATTTAACACCCTGGTTTCCACTCCATAAAGTTCAGTCAAGTCTCTGTCTATCATAATTTGATTCCCATCATTTTAAGATAGTCTGATAACGTTCCCATACCTACAGACTTCCTGTATTCGTCAACTTTCTCAGGATTCTCCAGCTTGTAAAGATGCCATTTGCCGTTCTTGTCTTCTTCCAATTGGGTGCCATATCGCTGTGGACGACCTTCGAAAAGGCAGATACGGTCTTCCATCATCGCCACATTCTCACGAGGAATATCGCCTCTCTCTGCAGCCTTTAGGAACAATGGCAGATATTTCCTTTGCATCTCGACCGATGAATGTTGAACAACAAGCCAATAAGCTCTACATGCATCACCAACCTTGTCCTTACCAACAAATCCACGTGAATCAAGGATTTTAAAAATCTTCTGTTGGTTGACGCTGTCAATCGTAGCCATTACGGAAAAAATGGAATCTATCTTTGCCTTGTCTTGTGGCTGCTGTCTTGATGTCATCCTCCATTCCTGTCGAATGGCTTGGTCATCCTTTGCTATTTCGAGCAGTTGATTGCGGAGAGGAATATCGTAGTTGGCTTCTTTCCTTGTCTGACGCTCATGCATCGCATTAATGATTTCATTCCATCGCACATCATCATGAATAGGGAGCAGATCTTTGTCTGTTTCTATGTTCAGACTATACCATTCTGGTTCAGCTTTCATTCTCTCCTCAAGAAACCAGAACGCAGCATCTTTATGACCTGCCAGTGATGCCACACATGCAGCATTATAGAGATGCTGGCCGCGAATGTAGTTCTTAAAATCAAATGCATGGGTGAAGTATCGTTCAGCTTCTTGATAATTCTGCTGCATGTAGGATGAATCAGCTTTTGATATTAAACTATTGTATTTCCGACTTTCCTCCACATCAGGTAAAGTACCAGTCTGCATCACTCTGATGCTCTTGTTCTTGAAATCCTCCAAAGATATAGCTACAGACTGCATATTATGCATATCAGTTACATCCCAATGATAAACACCTTTCTCTGGCCATTTCTTAGATTCTGTCTGCATGACATACATTATTCCCAGTATTGTCTTACCAGCCTTATTTATTCTGTCAACACAAACAAGTCGGTGTTGTCTTTTATTAAAATATAGATTTCGCCAAATGTTTTCAACATCATTCTTTGGTAGCTTCCACAAAGTTGTCCTGGTTACAGTCAACAATCCATCCTTGCTGATCTCATAATCAGGAACCTCACAGCTGTTCACTCCTTCAAATACATACATATTATCATCAACAGTGCGTAAACCATTCACAGGAAATGGTACATCCTTGGTTATTGCCCTAATGTATTTTGTGTATTCAGTCTGATTTTTTGTAGAGCATGATGTCATAAGCACAACTGCTCCCAATATAAAAATACTTTTCTTCATTTTATCTGTCATATTTATATTCATTTTTCCAAAATCACAAATTGTGACTTTGAACATTACCATATTTAACAGCATTCAAAGGTAATGCTTTTAGCCTTTAAGCCACTATAGCACAACCCCTTTTCTTTGAAAAGAACGTAAAATCAATAGTATTATTGCGGTGATTGCACTTTTAGTAATCGCTTCACTCGTTGTACGGTACTTACCCCTTTACCACTCAATTTTGTCACATCCCGAAAGGAATACCCCTTGCGGAGCAAACTAATAACTTCCCTATATTCGGTTTTCATCTGTTCTGCCGTTTTTACAGAGCCTACCTTGCGTCCGAGTTTTCCACCTTTCTCTATATACCGCTTCCTTCCTGACTGCAATCGGAATGAGATATTATCACGTTCCAATTGCGCACAGGTTGAAAGCGTGGCTATCATTATCGGGGAAAGAGGGACGGATGTCCTTCATCGTCCAATAATATAAGCTGTTCCTTTTGAATGTAGAGGTTAATGCCACAGTCAATGAGTTGCAGACAATGGGCAATGTGAACATGGTTTACATAATCTGAAAGCAGACAAGATGCCCAAGCGCATATCGCATTACTTTGGCTTGCAACCAATTGTCTTAGAATTTTGGATAACGTCTTTGACACTGTTACGAAATGCCTACTGCCACCATTCAAGAGTGTAGAACAAAGTAAGCTCCGTCATGCCTGTCTCTCCAAGAAGAATTGCTCATTCTACTAATCGCCCAACATCATACACATTGGAGCGTATCGGTGACATGGCTTTCAACAATTGCAACAATTTGAACAACGTATATACTTATACCGTTCTCCCTATCAACATCGACCAGAATACGTTTACCAATTTCAAGGCTACTACCCTTTGGGTGCCATTTGGGATTATATTCTGTACTATTTTACATCATTTCCTTCTTAAACCAAAGCTCGAACACACAGTCGGCAATGAAGATGCCGTCCTTCTCCAGGGTAATCAATTCCTTGTCGATGAGGGCTTTCTTGATGCGGTCGATGAAGTTGTTTCCGGCAACCGACATACCATATACGAATGCCTTTTCCATTGTTTTTTTGCTTGATTACGGATGCAAAGATAAGCAAAAAAATGAAAGTTCACAAGATTGTGGACCACAAACTTGTGAACTTTTAATATTATTTTGTAAATCAGGTATTTAAAAGCTGTTTTTTATGCATAAAACAAGCCTGAATCAGAGGCTTTTCTTATCAAACACACCATTCATCGTGATGCAGAGATGCTGGAACTTGCTGAGGAGTTTGTCTGACCATTTCGTCATGTTGTAAAGGTCCTTGATTTCCTTAAACTTCTTTTCCTCCCATTGCGGATAATCTATCTCTGAGAAATAACGGCGGTAGTCGCGGAGATTGTCGCCCGAGAAATGGAGATAATCGTCGATGTCGCCAAACCATTCGGGAGTCATCATCTGGGTGGCAAAGGCTTCGAAGTTCTGGTTGTCCTGAAGCATGCAGTTGTGATTCAATACACACCATACGCAGAACCAATGGTTCTTGCGGGTAACAAATTTCAACATATTGGCTATCTGAGCCTTCAGATTCTGCATGTCGATGTATTTGCCGTCTTTTACTTTGTAGAAAACCTCGTTGGGAAGGGTTTCCGGAATGCCTTCGGGATGTTCCAAATCGTAGATTTCCAGCTCGATGATGTGCCATTTTACGGTGGCTGATACCAGTTTGAGATATTCTTGTGCTGTAAAATTGACGTGGGCAAGCTGGGCGCCCAGCAGTTGGGTGTCTCTTATATATTTCATAAAGTCGAGGCGCAGATTTTCCGGTACCTCGTCTTTTAGCGTTTTTCTTACTTCCAGCAATTGGCTGACGGAGAGCTGCTTTCCGTTGTTGTCATATTCCAGGGTTGTAAAGTATCGGTCTATGTCGCTGATGCCCTTTGGTTCTTCCTGATATTCCTGTAGCGACATTTCGAAGAGGCGGGTGGTCTGCTCTTCGCTCATGGCGAGGTTGGTGAAATGGCTCAGCTGGCGGAAGTGGAGCATCAGATAACAGGCCATGCTGTATAGCTGGAAGAGATTCCAAAGGCGCTCTACGGGTTTTACGCCGGGGATATGAGTGGGTTTTACCTGGCGTAACAGTTCTTTCTGGAGTTTGGTTACTTCGTTTACGTCGATAGTACTTCCTTTGCCCAGTTCATCGGTTTCGAAAAAATCGTTGAGCTTCGGCAGGATGCGGGTCATATCCAGCGGCGCCACTTTCATCCGTTTTCCTTCTATCTGTTTTCCCTTTTTCATGTCTTCCATGATATGCGCCATCAGGGGTGTAAACTTCTGCATTACGATGATGCTGATGCTTACTTCGTGGGTTTCGTTCTGCTCCTTTCGCTGTTTGGCTATGTCGTTGTGCTGCAGTACCATATCTTTCTCTGCCATATAGCAGAGCCGGGTGGCTTTGGTGCAGAGCGAACGGATATCGAAGGTAAGTTCCTGCGGACTGTAATCTTCCCATGCATCTACCAGAATGCTGAGCATTCGGCAGAAGTTGTCGAGCTGTCGGTCGAAGACTTCGTAGCTGAATTTTATTTCATCTTTATCTTCATTCATTGTCAGTCTGTTTTAAGAAAATAAGTTTTGCCACAAAGGTAAGATTTATTTTCGGATTATGCAAGGATATGCGCTTGTTTTTCCTCTTTTTTCCCCATACTTTTCCCCGTAGCCCCCTTGTTTCTTCCCTGATTTCAGAAAAGTAGCGGGAAGGTGGCGGGGAAAATTTGGAATCGGCGAAGGGAAGTATTAACTTTGCAATCGAAAACGAAAGAGCGGCGAAATGCTGAGCCATGAATGAGCTGAAACTCTTCACTCTTCACCTGAAGCCCGGAAATGCCCATAAACAGAGGGGTTTCGAGGGGTGAAGAGATAGAGACAACTCTTCACCCACTCTTCACCACTCTTCACCTTATTATATATAAGGGCAAAAAGATGATTATTATTAACTAAAAAAATTAATTATGAAGGAAAATTTAAAAACCTTATCGTCATCAGATAAGATGACAAACGAAATTTCAGCACTCTCTCTTGTTGAGAGTTTTCTCGATGAGTATTATCTCTTCCGTAGAAATGTGCTAAGTGGTAAAACCGAGTATTTCACTCTCTCAAAGAATGAGGACGAAACTGAGGAGCCCGTAGAAGAGGAACCGGAAATCGGTGGGGAAGAGGAGGAATCTTCTGACTCAACCTGGAAGGTGCTGACTCCGGAGGCTTTCAATTCCATCGTCCGTCATGCCAAGCGGTTGGGTGTGGGAGGAAAGAAGTCGCCCCGACAGGATATTGAGGAGTTCGTACGTTCTGAAGAGGTTCCGGAGTTTGATCCTATCAGGGAGTATCTCGAGAACCTGCCGGAATGGGATGGTAAGAACCATGTGGCTGAACTCTTTGGCAGGATTCCGGGGCTTACAAGTGAACAGTTGGGATGGTGCGCCACCTGGCTCCGTTCGGCTGTTGCCCACTGGTTGCAGATGGATATGTTTCATGGCAACGAAACCACTCCTGTGCTTATCGGCAAGCAGGGTTGCGGCAAGAGTACCTTTGCCTATCGCCTGCTGCCGGATTATCTGCGACAGTATTTCCTCGACCACATCAACTTTGCCAATAAGTTTGATTCCGAGATGGCGCTCACTCATAATCTCTTTGTCAACATAGATGAGTTTGCGAATATGGGACCATCGCAGCAGGGCAAGCTGAAGCAGATGCTTTCGAAGGTGAAGGTGAACGGGCGCCCTATCTTCGGCAAGTGTCAGGATGACCGTCCGCGTTATGCTTCCTTCCTGGCAACCACCAATGATGAGCATCCGCTCTGCGACCCTACGGGTAGCCGCCGATTCGTCTGTCTGCACATTCCGGCAGGTGAATATATCGACAACGGTTCACCCATCATTTATGACCAGCTCTATGCACAAGTTATGTATGAGCTTTGCCATAAGAAGACGCCTTACTGGTTTACCAATGCCGAGGTGGATCGTATTCAGAAGTGCAATCTTCCTTTCTTCAAGGTAGATGATTTTGAATCGATGCTGAAGAGCTGCTTCCGTGTTCCTGAAGATAATGAAACGGGCGAATGGCTCATCTGTTCGGATGTTTTCGAGGTTCTGCACGAAAGATTTCCGATGCTGATCAGTAATCTGAGCACCAAAATTCGCATCGGCCAGTCGCTCAAACTCCTGGGTTGCAAGATGAAGCATACCAAGAAGGGTCAGGCCTATCTGCTTGTAAGAATCTGAAAATATAGCTAAGCGGCAGATGGGTGAAGAGTGGTGAAGAGTGGGTGAAGAGTGAGAAACAACTCTTCACCCCTCGAATCCCCTCTGTTTATCGGCATTTCCGGGGGTTAGGTGAAGAGTGAAGAGTTTTTCGCAGTTCCTTTCTTAAAATTCTTTCTCAGGCTTTTCCGATAGCTGTCTGACTAGAACAGCCCACTGTTCTCATAGCGGCTAGTTGGCTGTCTGTGGTTCGCCAGTAGGCTATTTGCCGATAACAGCCCCTCAATCTTTCGAAGAAAAAATTATTTATCCAACTAAAAAAGTAATGAGTATGAACAATATTTCAATCCATTCCATTGATACGGTATGTCTCAAGGAGGCGTGCCCGGTACATCACCTTTGTGCTCGTTTTGAGCGTTATCAGAAGTTGCGTAAGTCGGAGAAGGTGTTCAGTATTCTGAACCCGGACCGTATAGCCTGCAACGAGCAGGGCTGCGCCTATCGTCTTCAGAAGAAAATCATACGCATGGCACGCGGATTCCGCCGCATGTTCGGCACGATACCTTCTGCCAATACGCCTCATTTCTGGCACTTTTCGCCCTATATCAGCGAAAGCACCTATTGCAAGGCGAAGCGCGGCGCCATCCTCATCGCACCCGATATGCAGCAGAAATTACTGCGTCTCTTCGAGCAGAATGGCGCTGATATCAGCATCGGTTTTGATGAATATGTAGAGCAGGAGGGCTATGAAGAAGTAGATACCGCAAACTGTAAAAAAATATAATTTTTGCCATCTTTTAGCGGTAATGAAACAGATTTTTATTATTTTTGTTTCCTGAATTTTACAACTAAACAATAAAAAATAGATTATGCGTGTTATTATCGAAAAAGATTATGAGAAGCTGTCAAAGTGGGCAGCTGATCATGTAATTGAAACAATTAACAGATTTCAACCAACTGCTGAACGTCCTTTTGTTCTGGGTTTGCCAACCGGTTCTTCACCTCAGGGCATGTATGCCAACCTGGTAAAGGCGGTAAAAGAAGGCAAGGTTTCGTTCAAGCATGTCATCACTTTCAATATGGATGAATATGTAGGTTTGCCGGAATCTCATCCTGAGAGCTATCACTCTTTCATGGCTACCAATCTCTTCAATCATATCGACTGCCCTAAGGAGAATATTCATATCCTGAACGGTAATGCCGAGAATCTGGAAGAGGAGTGCCGTCATTATGAGCAGATGATAGAAGAAGCGGGTGGCATCGACCTCTTTATCGGTGGTATCGGTCCTGATGGCCATATCGCTTTCAACGAGCCATTCTCTTCTCTTACCTCCCGCACACGAGCAAAGACGCTCACTACAGACACCAAGATTGCCAACTCCCGTTTCTTCGATAATGATCCTGAGAAGGTACCTAGTCTGGCTCTGACCGTAGGTGTGGGTACCGTGATGGCTGCCCGAGAGGTAATGATTCTCTGCAACGGTCATAACAAGGCGCGCGCCCTGCAGGCTGCCATCGAAGGTCCTGTTACTCAGGCTTGGACCATCAGCGCTCTGCAGCAGCACCAGCATGGCATCATCGTTTGTGATGAGATTGCCTGCGATGAACTGAAGGTGGGTACTTACCGCTACTTCAAGGATATCGAAAAGGATAACATCTAAGTTATCTGATGCCTATAAAAAAGAATAAGGATGATGACTATTCGTCATCATCCTTATTTTCTGCTATAACCTGAGGACCGCGAACCTTGTCCTTGAGTCCCAGACCTTTCTTGATTTCAATATTTACTCCATCGCTCAAACCGGTAGTTACCTGTTTGCGCTCATAAGTCTTCTTCTCGCCGCTACCTTTTATGATATATACAAAGGTAGAATCGCCGCTAAACTCGATGGCACTCTCCGGAACGGTGAGTACATGGGTAGCCTTTGCCAGTACAATCTCGGCATTGGCGCTGTAGCCTGAACGGATTTTGCCTCCCTTGGTAGAACGGATGGCTGCCTTTACCTCAAACTGGTTGGCACCATTGTTTTCTACAGCTTTAGGAGAGATATACTCCAGGTTAGCCTCGAAGTTGAGGTTCTGCAAGGCTCCGATGGTAATCTTCATCGGCATTCCTGTAACGAGACTTCCCACTTCGGTTTCATCGATATTGCCACGGAAGATGAGGTCGTTCATGTTGGCTACACTGGCGATGGTAGTACCATCGTTGAAAGTGTTGGCAAGAATCACCGAGTTACCCACCTTGACAGGAATATCGAGGATAATGCCCGAGATGGTAGAACGGATGAGGGTGGAAGAAGCGCTGGCATTGCTCTTGCTTACACCATCGCGAACTACCTGGAGAGCATCTTCGGCAGCGGTAACCTCCTCGCGTGCCTGTTTCATCGCCTGCTTTACCTTATCAAACTCATCGGCGCTGACCAGCTGTTTCTTGAAAAGCTGTTCCTCGCGGCCGTAATCCACCTGTGCCTGTTTTAGGTTGATTTCTGCAAGGCGCACGCGTGCCTGAGCCGAACTGAGCTGTCCCATATCCGGAATCACCTTTACCTTGGCGATAACCTCGCCCGCCTGAACATAATCACCCGCTTCTTTGCAAATCTCGGTGATGATACCGCTAATCTGAGGCTTTACGCTCACCTCGTTGCGAGGCTCAATCTTGCCCGTGATGACGGTAGTTTTCAAAACATCAGCCATCTTAGGAGTAAACTCAGTATACTCCACAGGCTTAGGCTGCGATTTCTCATAAAGGAACACGAAGGTTCCGATGAAAATCAAGGCGACTATCGCCGCAACAATCAACTTTGAATACTTTTTCATATCTTTTATATCTTATTTTTCTTTTATTCGTCTCTCATCGCATCCACCGGTTTGATGCTCATGGCTCGCCATGCAGGGGCGAGTCCGGCTAGGCCGCCGAGAATGCAGATGAGGATGGCAGAAGAGATGGCCGTCCAGAAATCTACCTGGAAGTGGGCGGTAAGAATGCCATCCGTGGTACTTCCTACTTCCAGCATCTGCAGGATGGCAACACCGAAGAGAATGCCGCTCATGCCGGCTACCAGGGTGAGGAGAATACTCTCGGAGATGATTTGCGAAAGTATCATCTTAGGCGTGGCTCCGATGGCTCGGCGGATGCCTATCTCGGTGGTTCGCTCCTTTACCGTTACCATCATGATATTGGAAACTCCGATGGCGCCGGCGAGAAGGGTGCCGATGCCTACCAGCCAGATGAGGAAGTTGACGCCCTTGAACAGGTTGTCGAGCATCTGGAAGAGAACTTCGGTATTGAACACCATAATGCCCTTTTCGTCCGTAGGGTCTATGCTGTGGGCTCTTGCTACGGTTTCTCTCATCCGCTGGGCAATGCTGCTCATTACTACGCCCGGTTTGCCGGTGGTGGCGATGATGTCTACTGCCTTACCCCGGTTATAAGCGCTGCGCAAAACCGATTGGGGCAGGGTGATGGTTTCATCGGCACGACCGCCGAAATTGATGCCGTTGCCCGAACGGTAATCTACGCCTATCACCATATAATAGGTAGAGTCTACTCTTACGCTCTTGCCGCACGGATCACCGCCGCCAGGAAAGAGATTCTTGTAAATCTGTTTGCCGATGACGCAAACCTTGCGCTGCTGGCGCACATCCATCTCGTTGATGTATCTGCCGTAAAACATCTGTGGCGCAGAAACCTGGGCGTAATCGGGATTCACGCCCTGGGTGCTGCCGCTGAATTTCTTGTCGCCAAACACTACCGACTTGTTGCCGCCGAAGAGCAGCGGGGTAATGACATCGAGTTCGGGCACCTGGTGGCGCAATCTGTCCAGGTCTTTCTCTTCCATCTGCCAGGAGCGCCCCTTGTTGAATCCCTTGTAGGGTTTGGTGGTGTTCTGCGCCCAGATGATAGCGGTGTTGGTGGCAAAGCCTGTGAAGTTGTTTTGCAGCATCTCCTTCAGTCCCTGTCCGCCACCCATCAGGGCGATGAGCATAAACACGCCCCAGAACACGCCGAAGCCCGTAAGCAGACTGCGGCTCTTGTTCCTCGTGATGGTGTCGAGAATCTCTTTATATGTATCTAAATCTAATCGCATAGCCTATTCTATATATATAATAATGTGTAAGCAAGAATGAATTCAACATTCAACACTTAACATTCAACATTTTGCATTACTCTGCTCTCAGCGCCTCTATCGGTCGGATTCTTGCAGCCTTGATGGCTGGGATGAGTCCGGCGATGGTGCCTGCGATGACGATGGTGATGGTGGCACCGATACAGGTGCCGATGCCCACCGTAGGATTCACAAACATGGCGGCTTTAAACAGTCCGGTATCTACGGTGGTGTGGCCGATGGTTGCATCCATGATTTCGTTTGCCGCCACGCCACAGACCATTCCGATGTAGCCGAAGAACGAGGTGATGATGATGCTCTCGGTAATGATGAGTTTCAGTATCGACCAAGGCTTGGCTCCGATGGCTTTTCTTACGCCAAACTCTCGGGTTCGCTCCTTCACGGTGATGAGCATGATGTTGCTTACGCCCACGATTCCGCTCAGCAGGGTGAACAGCCCCACAATCCAGAGGGCCGTCTGCATGATGGCGATTCCCTGGTTCATCTGGATATTGTCCATGTATCGGTTCCAGAGCCAGATGGTTCGCTCGTCATCAGGTGCTGCCTGATGGTTATTGTTGATGCTGGCGCGGTAGTTCTTCTCAAACTTCTCGTTATCTTCCTTGGTCTTCAGGTTCTTGATGGTAAACTCTAGACTTCCCGCATCATCGCCCTTGGCGTAGATGGTCTTTATGGTGGAGTAGGCGATGAAGGCTTCGGTATTATTGCGCGATTCATCATCCTTGTAGATTCCCACCACCTGGAAGTTGAGGTTGCTGATCTTTACGTTCTTGCCCACCAGCGAACGGTAGTCTTTGCAGAGTTCCTTGGCCTGGCTTCGGCTCAGCACTACATTCTTGCGCTGCTCCTTCATATCGATTTCGTTGATGAATCGTCCGGCAATCAGCTCCGTCTTGTCGATTTTGGGATGTGTAGGAGCCACACCCACCAATGACTGGCTTGCCACATAATTATCACCATAGTTGATGTTCACGTTATACTGTTCCAGTCTTCCACCCACATCATCCACGTACTGGCCGTAGGTCTTGTTGCTGATGAGGATATCCTTGTCGTTGAGCGTGATGCTTCTGCCTTCCTTCAGTCCCTTGTAAGCCTTGGAGGTTTCGCCCGGGAATACTCGCATGGAGTTGGCAAGGAATCGGGTGCTTTGCTGCAACTGGGCATTAATCAGTCCGTTGCCGGCGCCCAGCAGGAATATCAGCATGAAGATTCCCCAGGCAACGGCAAATCCCGTGAGCGAAGTGCGGAGTTTGTTGCGCTTCGACGTGCTCCATATTTCTTTGATTAATTCTCTCATGTTCCAAGTTCAAAGTTATTTCACGTAGTCTTTCGATACGAGATGATGGTCTCTGTTGTCTTCGATGCTTCCGATGAGTCCGTCCTTGATATGGATAACCTTATCGGTCTCGTTGGCAACACCGCTTTCGTGGGTTACCACCACGATGGTCATTCCCTCTTTCTGGTGCAGTTCCTTCAACAGGTCCATCACTTCCACGCTCGTTTTGGAGTCTAGGGCTCCGGTAGGCTCATCGGCAAGGATGATTTCGGGTTTGGTGATGAGGGCACGGGCGATGGCTACACGCTGCTTCTGTCCTCCCGACATCTCGTTAGGATAATGGTTGGCCCATTGCTTCAAGCCCAGTTTTTCGAGATATTCCATTGCCAGTTCGTGGCGCTTCTTGCGGCTCACGCCCTGGTAGAAGAGTGGAAGTTCCACGTTTTCCACCGCTGTCTTGAACGAGATGAGGTTGAACGACTGGAAGATGAAGCCTATCATCTTGTTGCGGTATTCGGCAGCACGGGTTTCCGAGAGGCCTTTGATGAGCACATCATTGAGTCGGTATTCGCCCGTATCGTAGTTGTCGAGAATACCCAATATATTTAATAAGGTGGATTTTCCCGAGCCGGAAGCACCCATGATGCTGACGAACTCGCCACGTTCGATGTCGAGGTCGATGCCCTTCAGCACATGGAGTGGCTGAGCACCCTGGTAGGTCTTATTGACGTCTTTTAGATGAATTAATGACATATTACTTTCGTTTTATGGATATCAATTTAAACCATTAGACGCTTGCAACTTTCAGAAAGTTGCAAGCGTAACTCTTTTTTAAAACGTTATTACATACACCTTATTATATATAAGGCAAAGACAGAAGCTATAAATATATATTTGAGGATGAATAGTGTCATCATATCTTTATCTTTTTGAGATTCTTCTCCAACTCTTCCTTCACTTCATCGATGGAGATGTCGAGAAGCTGCATTTGTCGGGCGAGTTCCGGGAGTCTTTCTTTCATAAACTCCTTTTTGCGGGTTTTCTTGATCTGCTTCTTGGCTCCTGCGGAAACAAAATAGCCCAGGCCTCGCTTGTTGTAGATAATCTCATCGGTGGCAAGCAGATCGTATGCCTTCACGGCTGTGTTGGCATTTACCTCCAGCAGCACGGCGTATTCCCTGACGCTCGGTATTCGTTCGTCTTCCTTGTACTTGCCCGCCAGAATCTCATCGCTCAATCGCTCGGCTATCTGTACGTATATTGCTTTATCATTACTGAAATTCACAATCTTCAAATTTTAATTCTTAGATGTTGATCCACTTGTTGCAGATAACCTGCATGCGGGTGAAGAGCTTGTAGGATGCCCAATAGTTGAAGGCAGCCAAAGCAAGAAATACTGCAGACGAGGTGAATACAGCACAATATTGAGCAGAAGAACCCTCTTCGATGTGCAAGGTTCCTACGAAATCAAGCCATCCGGCTTCACCCAGTTCGTTGATAATATAACCCAAAATCAGACAAAGTGCCAATCCCGTACATGCTGTCAGAAGCACAGGAAACTTACGGTAGAAGGCTCCTCCCAGGGTTGCGAAGGAATGGGCAAATATCAGGAAGGAGTAGACTGCCAGAATTGTTTGCCAAGAATTGTCTATTGGTGAAAGGGCAAAAATGGTGTGGCTGAGTACTGGCCATGTAAGGCTGATATGGAAGCCTGGAGTGATGAAAAAGCTAAAGATGAGCTGGATAATATCTGAAATGACCAAGGCTCCTAGCAAAGTCACAAGACCACCAACGGTAACAACCAGGTATCGAGCCACATATTTTTCCAGGTTAGTGGCAGGAATCATCAGGAAACTTTCGCGCTGTAACTTGGTCTTCATATTTCTGAAGATGCAAGATGCCAATACGTAAATGACCATAAAAGAAATGAATCCAAAGAACATATATGCGGATTCCTTATAACTGTCGGTCATGGCATCTAGTTCATGGGATGCTGCAATAAAGCCACTAATTCTGTAAAGCCGGATGATGTTTGCAATTGAAAAACAGATGGCGAGTCCTGCAATGATTCCCAAATTATAGGTCCAGTTGTTTAATACATCCCAACGGATAACCATTCCTAATCTATTTAAATCGAGATTCTTTTTCATAATCGTCTAATTTTTAATCGTTTAATTTTCCATTAATTACTGCATTGAAGAGCAACTCCAGGTTCATCTGTGTTTCCTGCTCACCCTCCTGTCGCTTGCAGATGGCGGCATTACCCTGCAGGGTTGGCTCGGCGTAGAGCACGGTATCGTCCATTTCCTGTGGGTTGCGGTATTCGAAGGTGTATTTCTCGCAGATGTCTGAAACCGAAGTGTCGAGCAGAAGCTGGCTCTGGTTCATGATGATGATGTGGTCGAGCAGCGACTCTACATCGTGCACCTGATGCGTTGAGATGATGAGGGTGCGGTCTTCCGTCATGTTGTTGGCGATGACCTTACGGAACTGGCTCTTCGATGGGATGTCGAGACCATTGGTTGGCTCGTCCATCAGAAGAAAGCGGGTACCCGTGGCGAGTGCGAAACTCATGAATACCTTCTTCTTCTGTCCCATCGAGAGTTCGTTCAACTTGAGAGAGAGTGGTAAATCAAAATCCTTGAGGCAACGGTCCAGCACTTCCTGCGAGAAGTTTGGATAGAATCCCTGGTTCATCTTCACGTAGGTGGCGAGGGAAACGTTGGGCAGTTCAAACTCTTCGGGCACCATGAAGATGTCCTTCAGCATCTCGGCTCTGCGATCTTGTGCCGAAATGCCATCCACGAGAATGGTACCTTGTTGCTGGCGGAGCAATCCGCTGATGAGGTAGAGCAGGGTGCTCTTGCCTGTACCATTCTTACCGAGCAAGCCATAAATGTTGTTCTCCTTGAGTTCCAAAGAGAAATCTCTAAATACAAGGTGCTTGCTACCTGGGTATCTGAAATCAATGTCTTTAATCTGTATCATAATCTTTAATGTTTTAGTGTACTACTTCAATAGAACACTGCAAAGGTATGCTTTTCTGCGATAACTTCCAAACTTTTGGGCAATTATTTTTATACTTTAACGTATTGTTAACAATTCCACCTTATTATATTATAAGAAGAGTATGATATGAATGTCTTGTAATATAGAACTTTATAAAAAGGAAAGCAAAAACTTCCCGATGCCTTGATGCTTTTTATTAAGTCGTTTAGATATATTTCATGAGAATATCCCAAACTGCAATGATGTGGCAGATACTACCAGCTAAAACGAAAAAATGGAACACGGAATGCATGTATTTCTTCTTGTTGATACTGTAGAATACGGCGCCCGTAATGTAGCAGACGCCTTCGGCAATAATCCACCAGACTGTGGCGGTGGATACGGAGTCTATCAAAGGTTTAAAGGCAACCAGTACCGACAATCCCATGCCTACAAAGCAGATGGTCTCCAGGTTGCTGTGATCCTTGAGTCTGGCAAAACTCATGATGGTTCCGGCAATGGCGCAAGCCCAGATAAAGATAAAAAGACTCCATCCCCAATATCCCTGGTCTCGCATCGCAATGAGCGTGATTGGCGAGTAAGAACCGGCAATATGCCAGTAGATGGCGGCATGGTCCCATTTGCGCAGTCGCTCCTTCCATTTGCTCCAGGCAGAAACAGCATGGTAAACCGTTGAGGCGATGTAAGACATCAGCATACCGAACAGATAGAGGATAACTCCCGCCGTAGCCCATCCGTTATGCATCGTAAAGCACCAATATAAGAAGATGGCTCCCACGACAAAGCCCATCAGGATACCTCCTGCATGCGACCATGAGTTCCAAAGTTCTTCTTTATGGCTGAAATGTATCTTTAGTTTCATATCTCTATATATCTTTTCGTTACACATTCTGCTGATTTTGAGAAATAGGACATTCAAGCCACTATACCTAAATCGTTATCAGCTATAACATTGCAAAGATACTAAGAATTTCTTAAAGTGGACTATCTTTTAGGAATTCTTTCGATTTCGGGAGTGTTTTCTTTGCTTTATTTGCTGATTGTTTGTCCTTTTCTGCTTTCTTCGAAAAATAAATCAAAAAAATATTGGAGTGTATTGGATTTTTTTATATTTTTGCGATGTGAAAATGAGAAATCATCTCTCACAAAATAGAAATTGTAAACGCAACTAATAACTTAGAAAGGTAATATGAAGTTAAAATCAATTGCACTTATATTGATGACTGTCGCACTTCCGGCGATGGCAGAAAAAGTATCTGTAAATACAAAGGGTATGTCGCTCATTCTCGATGTTGAGAATGGAAAGCCTGCCCAGTATCTCTATTTCGGTACTAAGTTGAATCCTAACGATTTGCAGAATCTGAAGGTCGCTACTGATGGCCGTATGGATGCTTATCCGGCTTACGGACTGAATACTCCAGCTGAAGCGGCGCTTGCCATGCGTCATAGTGATGGCAATCTTTCAACTGCACTCGTGGCTACGGGCTGTGATGTGAAGAACGAAGGAAAAGCTTCTGTTACGACCGTTCATCTGAAAGATCCTGTATATAATATAAAGGTAGATTTGAAGTATCGTGCATACAATGATGTTGATATGATTGAGGCATGGACCGAGATTCTGAATGGTGAAAAGGGTACTGTTACCCTGACTACCTTTGCATCGGCTATGCTTCCTATCCGTCGCGGAGATGTTTGGATGAGTCATCTTTCCGGTACTTGGGCTGCTGAGGGACAGTTGAGTCATGAAAAACTGCAGCCAGGAGAATTTGTAATCCGAAACAATGATGGTACCCGCAATTCGCATACCGATCATGCTGAAGTCATGTTCTCGCTCGATGGTAAAGGACAGGAAAATGCGGGTAATGTTATTGGTGCAGCCTTGGTTTATAGCGGAAACTATAAGCTGAAGACGGTTACCGATGATACCGAATATCATTATTTTTTTGCCGGTATTAACGAACAGAACTCTGAATATCATCTTAAGAAAGGTGAGACTTTCAAAACTCCAGCACTCGCTTTGACCTATTCAACACAGGGCTTGAGCGGTGCAAGTAGAAACTTCCATAAATGGGGGCGCAAATATATCTTGGCACATGGAGATAAGGAGCGTGATATCTTGCTCAACTCTTGGGAAGGTGTTTATTTCGACATCAACCAAAAGGGAATGGACCAGATGATGGCTGATATCCATAGTATGGGTGGTGAACTCTTCGTAATGGATGATGGATGGTTCGGAACCAAATATCCTCGTGTTACTGATAACTGTGCACTCGGTGACTGGGTGGTTGATACCAAGAAACTTCCTAATGGCATTGAAGGCTTGCTGAACGATGCCAGGAAAAACCAGGTAAAGTTTGGTATCTGGATCGAACCGGAAATGACCAATACTACCAGTATGCTCTATGAGAAGCATCCTGATTGGGTTATCAAGGCTCCTAAGCGAGATGCTGTTCTGGGACGTGGCGGTACACAGCTGGTGCTCGATCTCTCAAATCCAAAAGTACAAGACTTTGTTTTCGGCGTAGTAGACAATTTACTTACTAAATATCCAGATATAGCCTACATTAAGTGGGATGCCAATATGCCTATTATGAATCATGGCAGCCAATACTTGTCTGCAGCTGAACAGAGTCATCTCTACATTGCTTATCATCAGGGATTTGCGAAGGTTATCGACCGTATTCGTGCTAAGTATAAGGATGTGGTGATTCAATGTTGCGCAAGTGGCGGTGGCCGTGCCAATTGGGGCATGCTCCGTGGTTTTGATGAGTTTTGGGTAAGTGATAATACGGATGCCATGCAGCGTATTTATATGCAGTATGGAACCAGCTATTTCTTCCCAGCCATCGCCATGGCAAGTCATATCTCTGCTGTGCCAAACCATACCGTATTCCGCACTACTTCTTTGAAGTATCGTATTGATGTAGCTATGAGCGGACGTCTTGGAATGGAAATCCAGCCAAAGAATATGACGGATGAGGAGAAGGCTCTCTGCCGAAAGGCTATCTCTGAATACAAGGAGATTCGTCCTGTTGTTCAGTTTGGCGACCTTTATCGTTTGGTTTCTCCGTACGATAATCAGGGCTTGTCTTCTATTATGTATGTTAGTGAAGCAAAAGACAAGGCTGTCTTCTATTGGTGGAAATTGGTAAACTTCTATAATGTTCATTTGCCAAGAGTTAAGATGGCTGGTCTGGATGAGAATAAGATGTATAAGGTAAAAGAACTTGATGTAATTGATAACAAGCCTCTTGATTGTGAGGGAAAATCTTACTCTGGTAAGTATCTTATGGAACATGGCTTGGAAATGCCGTATGTTCATGAGGTAGACTGGGGTAAGAAGAACGACTGGTCGTCTCGTGTTCTCTATTTGGAGGCAGAATAGTTTTCTGGTACCATTATGTATATGCGCATGCATGTGTGCCCACACGCAGATATGAGCGCGTGTATGTATATAATAAAGTGTTTGGTACCAAAATAAGTGCAAAATAAGATGAAAGTGTTAAAATACCGTTAATTTCAAAACTTTTTTCGGAAAATGTTTGGTGGTTTCGGAAAATGTTTGTACTTTTGCACTCGCTTTTGAGAAATACAACTTCTCTTAGCAACTAAAGAAAGAGTTCTTTGAAAGATTTTATATAAACAGACAAGTAGTACAAGAAGCGGTTTTGGATTACACCTTATTATATATAGGGATATGAAGAAACTGGGTAAAAGAAACGAACCGTCAAGCAATTGACAAGTCAGGTTTACTAAGCTTCAATAAACGAAAAGGATATTCGTCCTAAGTACAGACAACAAACAAACCAAGCCGCAAGGCTAGGTAAAAATGATATTTTACAATGGAGAGTTTGATCCTGGCTCAGGATGAACGCTAGCTACAGGCTTAACACATGCAAGTCGAGGGGAAACGACATCGAAAGCTTGCTTTCGGTGGGCGTCGACCGGCGCACGGGTGAGTAACGCGTATCCAACCTGCCCACCACTTGGGGATAACCTTGCGAAAGTAAGACTAATACCCAATGATATCTCTAGAAGACATCTGAAAGAGATTAAAGATTTATCGGTGATGGATGGGGATGCGTCTGATTAGCTTGTTGGCGGGGTAACGGCCCACCAAGGCAACGATCAGTAGGGGTTCTGAGAGGAAGGTCCCCCACATTGGAACTGAGACACGGTCCAAACTCCTACGGGAGGCAGCAGTGAGGAATATTGGTCAATGGACGAGAGTCTGAACCAGCCAAGTAGCGTGCAGGATGACGGCCCTATGGGTTGTAAACTGCTTTTATAAGGGAATAAAGTGAGTCTCGTGAGACTTTTTGCATGTACCTTATGAATAAGGACCGGCTAATTCCGTGCCAGCAGCCGCGGTAATACGGAAGGTCCGGGCGTTATCCGGATTTATTGGGTTTAAAGGGAGCGTAGGCCGGAGATTAAGCGTGTTGTGAAATGTAGACGCTCAACGTCTGCACTGCAGCGCGAACTGGTTTCCTTGAGTACGCACAAAGTGGGCGGAATTCGTGGTGTAGCGGTGAAATGCTTAGATATCACGAAGAACTCCGATTGCGAAGGCAGCTCACTGGAGCGCAACTGACGCTGAAGCTCGAAAGTGCGGGTATCGAACAGGATTAGATACCCTGGTAGTCCGCACGGTAAACGATGGATGCCCGCTGTTGGTCTGAATAGGTCAGCGGCCAAGCGAAAGCATTAAGCATCCCACCTGGGGAGTACGCCGGCAACGGTGAAACTCAAAGGAATTGACGGGGGCCCGCACAAGCGGAGGAACATGTGGTTTAATTCGATGATACGCGAGGAACCTTACCCGGGCTTGAATTGCAGAGGAAGGATTTGGAGACAATGACGCCCTTCGGGGCCTCTGTGAAGGTGCTGCATGGTTGTCGTCAGCTCGTGCCGTGAGGTGTCGGCTTAAGTGCCATAACGAGCGCAACCCCTCTCCTTAGTTGCCATCAGGTGAAGCTGGGCACTCTGGGGACACTGCCACCGTAAGGTGTGAGGAAGGTGGGGATGACGTCAAATCAGCACGGCCCTTACGTCCGGGGCTACACACGTGTTACAATGGCAGGTACAGAGAGACGGTCCCTTGCAAAATGGATCAAATCCTTAAAGCCTGTCTCAGTTCGGACTGGGGTCTGCAACCCGACCCCACGAAGCTGGATTCGCTAGTAATCGCGCATCAGCCATGGCGCGGTGAATACGTTCCCGGGCCTTGTACACACCGCCCGTCAAGCCATGAAAGCCGGGGGCGCCTAAAGTCCGTGACCGTAAGGAGCGGCCTAGGGCGAAACTGGTAATTGGGGCTAAGTCGTAACAAGGTAGCCGTACCGGAAGGTGCGGCTGGAACACCTCCTTTCTGGAGAGACGAATTTCCTATAGAAGATTTAGGAACATGACTTAAAAAGTTCGCTTCTCTTCTTGTACGCACCATCTGTTTAATTAAATAAGAGATAGAGAATGTTCGGCAGAGATGCTACTCTTTACCAACACAGTCCTATAGCTCAGTTGGTTAGAGCGCCACACTGATAATGTGGAGGTCGGCAGTTCAAATCTGCCTGGGACTACACATCGGCGCAGCCAATGTGTAATCAAAGTTCAACTTTGATTCATTCTTTACTTCTCGATTTGGGGGATTAGCTCAGTTGGCTAGAGCACCTGCTTTGCAAGCAGGGGGTCAACGGTTCGAATCCGTTATTCTCCACCATGCCTTTTAAGGCAAGAAGATCTTTGACATATTGACACAAGCAAAATTGTAAGTAATGAACTTTATTCAGACTAAAGTAAATCAAATCGCAAGATGAGATTTCACTTTGTTAGAATACAGCTGAAAGTATGAGCTACTTATTCGTTATTCGGAAACGAGTAACAAGAATACAGTCGTAAAGAAAGTAAGAAAGGGCGTATGGCGGATGCCTAGGCTCACGGAGGCGATGAAGGACGTGATAAG